>DQVN01000086.1 GCA_015661715.1 Sulfurivirga caldicuralii | reverse complement strand
GACAGCCAGGTGCGCGGCACCGATATGGCCATTCGCAATGCCAACGACGGTATTTCACTGGTACAAACTATTGATGGTGCGGTGGAAGAAGCGGTCAATATGTTGCAGCGCATCCGTGAGCTGGCTGTTCAAATGGCGAACGATACCTATACCTCTGCGCAACGGTCTCAGGCGCAAGCAGAGGTTTCGCAACTGCAAGTGGAAATCAACCGCATTGCCTTGACCACTAAGTTTAATGGTACGCCCCTGCTCAATGGCTCCAATGCTACGTTGAGCTTTCAGGTGGGCTGGGAGACTGCTGCGGCGAATACCATTTCAGTTTCCATGTATAACCTGTCAAGGGGTAATAACAGTTATGGAACAGCCAGCGTAACAACTCAGTCCGCTGCACTGTCAGCGATCGCGAAAATAGACATTGACCTATCCAATTTGAATAGTATTCGCGCTAAGTGGGGGGCGGTGCAGAACCGATTTGAATATACGGTTGCCAACCTGCAGAATGTCAATGAAAACATCAAGGCTGCACGGAGTCAGATTGAAGATGCGGATTTTGCCCGTGAATCTGCTAATTTGGCTCGTACCCAGGTATTGCAGCAGGCAGGTATGGCCATGCTCTCGCAAGCCAACCAGAACTCGCAACAGGTACTGAGTCTGTTAAGATAATGATAGGAAGTAAATAAATGATAGGAAGTAAATAAGGGTGGGGGGATCATCTCCTCCCTCCTGCATTTAGGGAGTGAGCCGATATGAGCTTGGAAATTCAAAAAAACCAGCTTGTTGGTGAGCTCCCGTTGTCTATAACCAAACAACGGGATACTCAGAAACAGCTTGTTGCGCAAGTCGGTGAACAGCCCGCTCAAAACGCCCGCCAAGTTGCTGAGCCTGAAAAAAAGTCGGCAGACGCGGAACGAGAAACCTTACAACGGCTACAGCAGCAAACCGATAGGATCAATGAACGTATTCAGAGTAGTGCGCTGAAGTTTGAGGTGGAGGCTGAGCTAGGAACGACCGTGGTAAAGGTGATTGATACTCAGACCAATGAGGTGATTCGTCAGATTCCCAGTGAAGAGGCCATCGCCCGATTACGCAATATCCAGGCCTATTTGGAACAGAATGTTTATTCCCATGCGGGTTCAGATCCTAAGATTAAAGATGTCATAACAGGTTTGATAGTTAACCAAACCATGTAAGGTCCTGAATCCAGGACCTTTTTTCTCGTGTTCTTTGATGCCTCCCCATTAAGTCATCCCTTTTATTCCATGACTTTTTCTTCCAACAAAGCGTTAAAGAAACGCCATCAGGTGTCGATATATAAAGTGAAGGCGATGCACATTCGCCTCTAACTACAAGAAGCTTAAACACACAAGGGAGAAAGATCATGGCTCTGGTAATCAATACCAATATGGCGTCTGAAAACGCCGTTCGTCTGTTGGATCAAGTGACCCGTTCTCAAAAAGTTTCCATGGAACGCCTGACTTCCGGGCTGCGTATCAATAAAACGGCGGACGATGCAGCAGGAAAAGCAGTGGTGACCCGTATGGATAGCCAGATCCGCGGTACCGATATGGCCATTCGCAATGCCAATGATGGGATCAGCGTGGTGCAGACATTGGATGGGGCGGTGGAAGAAGCCGTCAATATGTTGCAGCGCATTCGCGAGTTGAGCATTCAGATGACCAATGATACTTATACGGATCCTCAGCGTTTACAAGCACAACAGGAAGTATCTCAATTGAAAATTGAGATTAGCCGAATTGGTCAGACACTGAAATTTAACGGGATTCCCCTATTAAATGGATCAATTGCGGGGTTAAGTATTCATGTAGGTTGGGAAACAGCTGCTGTCAATGAAATCTCTATTCCCCTGATTAGTTTGACGGCGGCGAATACAGCTCTATCCTTCGGCGGTGCCAATGTGTCGAACCAGGCATCAGCCCTGGCGACGGTAAGCCGCATGGATAATGATATCTCTGTAATCAACACCATTCGAGCAAAATGGGGGGCTATTCAAAATCGGTTTGAATATACGATCAGTAACTTGCAGAATGTCAATGAAAACATTAAGGCAGCGCGCAGTCAGATCCTGGATGCGGATTTTGCTAGAGAGTCTGCCAATTTGGCCCGTACTCAGGTATTGCAGCAGGCAGGCATGGCCATGCTGTCGCAAGCCAATCAGAATTCGCAACAGGTCATGCAGCTTTTAAAATAAAGATTAAATAAGCGTTTTATCGAGATAGAAGAAAGGGAATCGGATAAAGTAGGGCAAGGGTTTGAGCTCTGGACCAGTTCCCTTGTGTGTTAGCGGTCTGGCATGAAGGTGCCAGCCGCTTTTTTTGTGAATATTTGAAAGGTTAAACGGGCGCGCTGGAAGCCAGCTGTTCAAAGCAGCGTTGCGCCGCTGCCAGGGTGGCATCAATATCGTTGTCGGTGTGGGCAGCGGAGACAAAGCCTGCCTCAAACGCGGAGGGGGCCAGGTAAATCCCTTCGTCCAGCATCAGGTGATAGAAGCGCTTGAACCGTTCCATATCGCAGCGGGTGACCTGCTCAAACCGGCTGATGGGTGCTTCATGGGTAAAGAAGAAACCGAACATGCCGCCCACCTGGTTGGTGGTCAGGGCGATGCCCGCGCTATGTGCGGCCTGCTCTAGGCCTTGAGCCAGTCGCGCGGTTTTCTCTGTCAATGTCTCATAAAAGCCAGGCTGGCTGATCAGCTCCAGCGTCTTGATACCGGCGGCCATAGCCAATGGGTTACCGGAGAGGGTGCCGGCTTGATAGACGGGGCCTGTGGGCGCCAGTTGAGTCATGATCTCCCGCTTGCCGCCCACGGCGCCGACGGGCATCCCACCGCCGATGACCTTGCCAAAAGTACTCAGATCCGGGGTGATGCCATAGTGGCCCTGGGCGCCGGTCAGACTAACGCGGAAGCCGGTCATCACCTCATCAAAAATGAGGAGGCTGCCCTGTTGGTCACAGAGTTTACGCAAGGTGTGCAAAAAGCCGGGTTCTGGGGGAATGCAATTCATATTGCCCGCCACTGGTTCGACGATGATGCAGGCGATCTGATCCCCCATTTCGTCGAACAATTGGCGCACCTGATCGCTGTCATTGTAGGTGAGGGTAATGGTCTCCTGTGCCACACTGGCCGGTACACCGGGTGAAGAGGGAACCCCCAGCGTCAGGGCGCCGGAACCGGCTTTGACCAGAAGGCTGTCTGCATGGCCATGATAGCAGCCTTCAAATTTGACGATTTTATCCCGACCGGTCACACCCCGGGCGAGACGAATGGCGGTCATGGTGGCTTCTGTGCCGGAGTTGACCATGCGCACCATCTCCACCGAAGGGATCAGTTCACACACCAGATCGGCCATTTGTACTTCCAGTTCGGTGGGCGCGCCGAAGCTTAGGCCTTTTTCCGCCTGCTTCTGTACCGCTTCCACCACCTCAGGATGGGCATGTCCGAGAATGGCCGGACCCCAGGAGGCCACATAGTCGATATAACGCTTACCATCCACATCGTACAAATAGGCGCCTTGGGCGCGCTCGAAGAAGACTGGATCGCCACCGACACCTTTGAAGGCGCGTACCGGTGAATTCACCCCGCCGGGAATGTGTTTTTGTGCATGCACGAAGAGTTGATGGGAACGATTCATCTGCAAAAACCTTTTATGACTTGTCGGGTTGGAACAACTGGTTAAACTTGCTTGCGGTTTGTTCGATATCGGTTTGGCCGAAAAGGCCGTGGATAACGGCAAGCATATCCGCGCCTGCCTCTATTACCTGATCTGCATTCTCTAAGGTGATGCCCCCTATGGCGACAATGGGAATCTGTAATTGCTGCTTTGCTTGCCTTAAGGTATGCAGAGAAGCTGGTTGGGCATGGGGCTTAGTACGAGAAGGAAACAAGCGGCCAAAAGCCACATAATCCGCGCCTGCTCGAGCCATCTCTTGCGCCCGTTGCAGGCTGTTATAGCAGGAGACCCCGATAATTGTTTGCCGACCCAAATAAAAGCGGGCCTCGTCAATTGCAGCATCATCCTTGCCTAAATGCACTCCATCGGCTTGCACAGCTCGTGTTAGGGTGATGTCATCATTGACGATAAAGAGCGCACCATAATCAGCGCATAAACGCCGCAGTGCATGGGCAATCTGCAACTGGTCACCTGCAAGATGCAGTTTGTCGCGGTATTGCACAATGCGGCAACCCCCGCGTAATGCGGCTTCCACCGCTTCAAACAACTGTTGCCCTGGGGTCAGAGCAGGGTCGGTGATGGCATAGAGGCCTTTCATGGTTGCAATGGGCTCATCTGTTCGATTCGCTGGCGTACTAAATCAAAATCCACTTCGCCGATTTTTTTGTAGACGATATTGCCATTGGGGGCAATGAGAAATGAGGTGGGTGTCAAGCTGACGCCGCCAAAAGCTTGAGCAATCTGTCCATCACTGTCATGTACGAAGGCGAAGGGATAGTTGTGCGCACGGATGAAGTTTTTCACCTGGTCAATGGGATCATAGGCCATGGCGACAGCCACCAGGATGAAGCGATCGCCTAGTGCCCGTTTCATATCGGCCAGATGGGGCATTTCGGCAATACAACCGGGACAGGTGGTGGCCCAGAAGTTGACCAGAATGGGTTTACCCGGTTTACCTAAAGCAATCTGTTGGCCGTCCAGGGTGGTGACTGTGATATCCGGGGCTTTGCCCTGTCCTTCACTAAAAAGAGTGACATAGGCTAAAGCGCCCAATAGAAGCACCACCACCGCGGCAAGGATTTTTTGCCCCATGGTTTCAGTCCTCAATGACTTCCACACCTTCGGCGGTGCCGCACAATAACACATCCGCTTTGCGCGCAGCGAATAAGCCATTGGTGACGGTGCCGACGATATTGTTCAATTCCCGCTCCAAGCCAACAGGGTCGACAATTTCCAGTCCATGGATATCCAGGATAATATTGCCGTTGTCGGTAATAAAACCCTCACGCCAGACAGGCTCGCCGCCAAAACGCTTGACGATTTCCCGCGCCACATAGCTGCGGGCCATGGGAATGACCTCAATAGGCAGGGGGAATTGACCTAGAATATCGACTTTCTTGGTTTCATCGGCAATACAGACGAATTTTTTGGCCACAGCGGCGACGATCTTTTCACGGGTCAGTGCACCGCCGCCCCCTTTGGTCAGATGTAGATGGCGGTCAAATTCATCAGCCCCATCAATATATACCGACATTTCATCAATGCTGTTGAGGTCAAAGACCGGGATGCCGTGGCCTTTGAGACGCTCTTCGGTTGCCTTAGAGGAGGCAACGGTGCCTTCGATCTGATGTTTGATCTTGGCAAGCTCATCAATAAAGTAATTGGCGGTGGAGCCGGTGCCGACACCAATAATGGTGCCGGGTTCCACATAGTCAATGGCGGCTTTCGCCACCGCTTGTTTCATTTCATCTTGCGTCATAGCCATATTAAGGTTACTCCTTATTGTGCTGATTTTGATCAACCGGGGCAGGGGCGGGAGGATTGGCATGCATTAATACCGGCGGTGGCGCCACTTTGGGCGCTTTGTGCTCCAATTCAGGCGGGAGCTGTCCCGGCTTGCGTTCATAGACTTGTGTAATGATGCCGCTTTGAGATACATAATATTTGTCCGGATACACATGCACAATCTTAGGGGTGCGCACCCAGCGGTGGTTGATGAATTTGCCTTTTTCATCCAAAGGAATGCCGCGGGTCATGTACATGGCACAGCGGGTATTACCGTTCTCTATGGCCGCCTGCTTACCATCCAGCATGTCATGATCCTTGACGCTGAGCATGCCGCGGCGGGTCAGCTCAGCCCGTTCAGCCACTTTTTTCTGCGGATCTTTTTGTGAATAGTAGTCAATACATAAATTGAGCGTTTTAGCCTGCTGGACATTATCGGGTACGGAAAAATCCCGTTTTGTTTCCTCGGCATAAGTCGTGCAGGCCAGCGTCATGCTCAACAGGGCACTGATCCAGTAAGCATTCATGATGATGCATCCTTGTTACGGTACTGATAGGCTTGGAGCGTATTCTGCAGTAGGGTTGCGATGGTCATGGGCCCCACACCGCCTGGGACCGGGGTAATCCAGCCGGCCCTTTCTTTTGCGCTGTCAAATTCCACATCGCCAACCAGTCGGCCATCTTCCAGGCGGTTGATGCCCACATCGATCACGATTGCGCCGGGCTTGATCCAGGCACCCTTGACCATCTCGGGCATGCCTACGCCAACCACCAGAATGTCCGCTTCGCTCACTTTAGCGGGTAGATCTTGGGTGGCGCTATGGCAGACGGTGACGGTGGCCCGGGCGTTGAGCAGCTCCAGCGCCATGGGGACGCCTACGATATTGGACGCGCCCACTACCACAGCGTTTTTGCCGCGTAGGGTTTCGCCGGTTTCAGCGAGCAAAGTCATGACCCCATGGGGTGTACAGGGGGCCAACTGGGGGTTGCGGGTGGCCAGGCGCCCCATGTTATACGGGTGAAAGCCATCCACATCTTTGTCGGGGCGAATGCGTTCAATGATCTTGTCCGGATCAATCTGTTTAGGCACGGGCAGTTGCACCAGAATGCCATCCACCTCTTCGTGTTCGTTGAGCTGATCAATCAGCGCCAAAAGCTCAGCCTCTGAAGCGGTAGCGGGCAGTTCATAGGAGAAGTCGGCAAACCCCACATCCAGGCAGGCCTTTTTCTTATTCCGCACATACACTTGCGAGGCCGGATCATCGCCCAGGAGCACTACGGCTAAACCTGGGCGGCGTTTTCCGCCAGTGACCAGTTGATTGACCGTCTCCTTGATGTGGGCGCGGACTTTCTGCGCCACAGCTTTGCCATCAATAATCTTTGCGCTCATATTGCGTCCTGTTAGTGTTTAACATTTCATTATAGGGCATTAGGCAATGCGGGTATTTTCGCGGCTGTTTTCCAGCTCGCTCAATGCCTGGTTGACCCGTTTGAATAGGGTTGTTGCGGTATCGGCTGGATCCCGTACTTCCGTGATGCCGGCTTTGGTGGTCAAGCAGGTTTGAATGCCATTGAAGTCCAGTTGCTGTTTACTGATATTTTGCTGGGCCAGTTTAGCGATGCGGAAGGCATCCACCGCTTTAATGCCGGGCAAGGCGGCCATAAACTGATCGCAACTCAGCCGAGCCAGAAAACCCAGTTGGTCTGTTTCTATAGTTTTTTTCAGGGCATGGCTGACATGTAGAATCGCCTTATCACCGGCTTCATGGCCAAAGGTGTCCACCACATTGCGGAAACACTCCAGATCAATTTTGATCAGCGAGAGCGGTTGCTGGTTGAGGCGAGCGCGATTGAGCTCTTCATCCAACACATCGAGAAAAAAGTCTCGGTTGAGCAGTCCCGTTAAGGGGTCGAACTTGGACATGGCCTCCAGTTGCTCTTCCATATGTTTGCGCTTAGTGATGTTGATGGCCAGCCACAACACCGCCGGTTGTCCATAGGCATCTGTGTCCACAGGGTAGATCCGCGCTTCATACCACTGTTTGCCCTGGGGGCCGGTGGGTTCGATCCCCTCAATCTCATCATTGGCCAGGGCGTATTCAATTTCCTGCAAACGGCCGGTTTTAAGGGTGATTTGCACCACCTTCAGGAAACGATCAGCCAGTTCTTGCGGTAAGACCTCGTGGTATTTTTTGCCGATCAGTGGGTGGCCGTCGGCATAAAGAGAACGTTCACGTCCGCCGATGATATCCAGATAGGTGCCATCTTCGCCCATGATGAAAATAGGGTCGGGAAAAGCGTTGGCGATGGCATCCAGGTGTGACTGGGCTGTGGCAAGTTGTTGCGGCATGCTGAACTCCTTTTTTAATCGCGCACCACCGGTTTGTATTTGATGCGATGGGGGTTGGCCGCATCAGCGCCCTTGCGGCGTTTCAGGTCTTTTTCATACTCGCTATAGTTGCCTTCAAACCAGACCACTTCGGAGTCCCCCTCAAAAGCTAGCATATGGGTGGCGATCCGATCCAGAAACCAGCGGTCGTGGGAAATCACCAGGGCTGTGCCGGCAAATTCGAGCAGCGCTTCCTCCAGCGCACGCAGCGTTTCCACATCCAGGTCGTTGGTCGGTTCATCCAGGAGCAGTACATTGCCGCCGGCACGCAGCATTTTGGCCAGGTGAACCCGGTTGCGCTCACCCCCTGATAACTGGCTGATGTATTTCTGTTGATCGCTGCCGCGGAAATTGAAACGGCTGACATAGGCGCGAGAGTTGATCTCATGGTTGCCCACCCGAATGATGTCCTGTCCGTCAGCAATCTCTTCCCAGACGGTCTTGTTG
>DQVN01000064.1 GCA_015661715.1 Sulfurivirga caldicuralii | reverse complement strand
CATAGCGGCCCGTGGGGCCGTAAATGGTGTAAATCCACGCATGGGGGTGCTCGTGAGTTTCATAGCGGCCCGTGGGGCCGTAAATAGACACCGGCGGCGTTGCGCGTTGTGCCATTCGTTTCATAGCGGCCCGTGGGGCCGTAAATGCACTGATTGAAGCGGAAAAAAGCAAGATGCATTTCATAGCGGCCCGTGGGGCCGTAAATACAACTTAGATAGATTTGCTCTTTAACAGGCTGTTTCATAGCGGCCCGTGGGGCCGTAAATGAGTTCTTGCAAAGTTGGATTTTGCATCACGATTTTCATAGCGGCCCGTGGGGCCGTAAATAGTTTGTGTATCTTCTCTTTAGACAAGGGTGATTTCATAGCGGCCCGTGGGGCCGTAAATTCATCTACCCACAGATGGCACAGCACAAAGACTTTCATAGCGGCCCGTGGGGCCGTAAATCGTAAAAAAATCAATATAAGTTGTTGATTTCAAAGGAAAACCAGCCTGTTAAAGAGCAAATCTATCTAAGTTGTTGATTTTATTGTAATTTTACTGGAACACATCCACATCCGAATGTGTTCTGCGAGATAAATGCACATTTTTTGTTATCTTGTTTTACATAAATATAATATCTGAACAGGCCATTATCCTTTTTATGCCAGAAATACTGTGTCCATTCCGGATTGATAAATATTTGACCTTTTTTTCTGCGTTTTCGCTCTTCCAATACATAAACACGCCTAACAACAATACAATGCGTGTCTGAAGGTTCTTCTATTTTGCTCTGCTTGGCTTGAACCGCATCTTCAACGTATGGATCAAGCGCGATTTCAAGCGCTTTTTGGTCTTGGGCAAATACGCGAAAACCATCTGCAAGTTGCCCCTTTTCCGCCAACATGACCTGCCGGGCACGGCGGTCATGCTTTACTGGAACAGAGACAAGTTGTGCGCCTGTGGCGCGCTGGTGTGCATGCAAGGCGCGCCACAGGGCTGAGAGGACAAATGCCTGATCTTCACCAGGGATGATCAGAAAATCCCGATAGTAAAGCATGACCTGTCTCCTTATTGATTTTTGCCTTCAGTGCCCAGCACACCGCCGCGGCAGAGCATGGCCATGAAATAGTGTATGTCGCGGATTTCATCGATGGGTTTACCATCCAGAATTTCAACAACTCCTTGTTTTTTTCCGCTGTCCAGGTACTGGAGAACTTCTTTCTGACGGCTATAGTAGCTGGCTGAGCCTGTACGAAAAGCGGTAAAACGACGGATATTGGCGCCATAGGGTTCTACGGCAATGGCAAAGC
Organism: Sulfurivirga caldicuralii; assembly: GCA_015661715.1. GTDB lineage: Bacteria > Pseudomonadota > Gammaproteobacteria > Thiomicrospirales > Thiomicrospiraceae > Sulfurivirga > Sulfurivirga caldicuralii_A. The sequence goes on along the minus strand of DQVN01000064.1, from coordinate 27,755 downwards.
CATGCTGGTCGTACTCTGGATACCAGGTGTCGATGGTGCGGATGGCATTGCCCAATTTCCATGGATGCATCATGGCATTACCCTGTAAATCTTTATCCAAAACGCGGGATACAGCATTTTTTCCACTATTCATTTCCATCTCCTGGGATGGGAATACCTGTTGTCCCTTGCCGATTTTACTGGTCATATCAATGTCAAAAACAACGATTTCTCCTTCTAGGCCTCGTTTGACATCTTCAACGAAGGCCTCAAAGTCATTGCCGGGCTGTCTGTTGTCAAAGTGGTATTCCCTACCCAGAGAGCTTTTTACCGTAACGCCTATACCGAGCCCATACCGGTTGCGGAAAAGCGGCTCGCCTTTGACAATCTGCGCGGCATAGCGTTCAGCCAGAACCTGATAGCCATTCTGTTCCTTATAAGCTTCATGAAGCTGGCGTAAGATGGTGTACATCTCGGGAACGCTGGACATGGTGATATTCATACGCTCGATATCGCGTATGATTTTCCAGGTAAATGTCACGCGCAAGGTGTCCTCATTCTGATCGAGCATGGCAATTTCGACCTTTTGAGGGTTGGGTTTGTTCATGCTTTGTTCGATTTTCTTTTCATCCTTGGTGAACTGGGATTGTGTGCCCAACAGCCCTTTTAGCTGAACCTTGATCGGCTCGCCGCTGTGATGATTGAACATGCGCCCGGATGACAGGCCAAACGCGGATTCAATTGCGAAATTGCTCAGTGTATTGCTTTTTTTAGCCATGATTTACTCTCCTTTTGCAATTGACAAATTTCTCAATGGGGCGCTACGCCAATCGCACGCCCTTCTGTTGCAAATTCCAACTCGTCAGTGCGCCACCAGGTGGCGTTCGAGTTGTTCCAACCGACCCAACGCACGGCTTGCCATACGGGCTCTGCCGCTTTCCAGTCAAACTTGTCATCATTGCGGCAGATTGTGTGCTTTTCAGGCACATCCAGAAATTGCCAACCTGTTTGAATAAAACCGAAGGGTGGCTCAGTCATATCGGTAGATGGATTGGATCGGATAAGGCGTAGGAACATCTGAACTAAAGGGTTGCCTTCATCCACATCCACAGCGCTCAAGGCATACCAGCCATGCAGGGGGGCGTTTCCTTCAATGCCACTGACCTTGAAGCTGCGAATAAACCCGCCGTTGAAACGGCTTTTTTCAATGGCGTGTTCAATTCGTTTCAATACTTCCCAATCAACTTCTTTGCCGGTTTCAATTTCGATCAGTACCTGGGCATTCATTTTGACTTCACCCATCAGCGGTTCTTCGATCTTATCCGGCTTGCGTCCAGTATGAGACTTTTGCGCCAAAACACAGTTGACCATTGGGCCGGCAATAAAATTGCTGACATCTTCTGGCCCCATGGCGTCTTTCTCAAACAGGTCTTTCAATGCTTTGCCATTGAGTTTTGTTGAGGTGGCCACCGCCGAGGCAGAGACCCTATCCAGCAATTGCACATGCTTTGCACCAACCTTGAACAAGGTGACCGGAATACCGCCATCGCGCTCAATCCATTTGTGTAATGCGCCCCAAACGGATGTAAGAGGAATCAACCCCAGTGTTGGCGCATAAGAGGCCGCATCCATAGCCTCTACATCCAACTGGATACGCAGGTAGATACCCCTGTCCGTTTCTGTTTTGTTGCCTTTAGAAAAGGGGGGTCTCTTTTGCGAACTGGATTGATTCTGTTGCTCAATATCCGTATGGCCAAAAATTCCGGCTTCATACCCTTTGTAAAACTGGTTTTTCCAGTCTGAGGATGTCCACCGACTGGTTAGATGTTTTTCAAATAAGCTGATAAAGGTGTTCCAAACCTGATCACGCAGTCCCTTCCAGTCATCCACTATTTCATTCAGTTGTTTTTCAATCGCTTGCCTTTTTTCATCATCCTCGATGACCGCCAGGTCCACACTGTCTAATAACGCTAAAACTTCTGTTGCGCAAAGCCATCCAGCATGGAACCAGGTTTGACGTACGCCTTTATTTTCAGGTGCAGATGACCCTTTGATTTCATCGCCATACACACGGTGCATTTGATAAGCGAGCCGATTGATCATGTCTGCTTCGGCAAGCGCCTGATAAACGGCTTTTTTAAGCAGGGGCTCAATGACGACAGACTCATCCTGCCACCTTTTGGCGATCCACTTTGTCAACGCCTGCCCGCCCTGTGGAGGCAAAAGCACACCTTGAACAACATGCCCCTGAATAGCACTAACCATGGGGCCATTGTTGGCTGGGTTGGCAATCTGACGAACACGAATGGAATGGGAAAAGAGGCGGGGCGGATCCGGCATTTGCCCCTGACCTTTCGCAAGCCAATCCTGCTTAAGGCCGCTGACCAATTCACACAATTTATATGCCGAGGCCTGACGGGCGGCCTGATACAAAGCGCTCAGGTACCAAACAGGCGTCATCGGGCGAACCGCCACATAAGCATAGGCATTGTCACTGCCCTGATCATAGCGTGGGTAGAGCAAGGCTTTATCCAACGGATCCGGCGGCGAAACGGTACAATCAATCTCACCTGATGCATCTGCCTGCTTAATCATACGTTCGATGACTTGCACCACCCCATTGGCTGCAGCGCCAGCAGAGGAAACGACTTCCCTGGTCTCCTGCTCGCCTAAGTGTTTGGCGGTCAGATCACCGTACACTCCAAATGGCGCTGCGGCCCAACTGTTGTTTTGCGCATCAAAGTGTTTCTGAGCATGGGTTTGCACTCGAATACCATCAAAGGCGCGAGAAAAGGTCATACTGGCACCAAATGGTTTTTTTACCGCCTTCAAGGCATGCTCGTTAGGGGCTTCACTGGCCAGCGCCTGCTTGATCCGCTCAATGCTGTCGGTATCAGCTGCTTCTTCAATTTCCACCAGGCGCAAACAGACCTGCTCAAGCCATTGAACGGCCTGCGCCAACTCAAGCGCTTCATCCGGATTTTTGTCATGTGCTTTCTCAGCGTTCTCCTTCAGTCTGGCAATCTCATCAGACAGGGTCAGCGCCGCACATGTAAGGTAGTTTTCAAGCATTTTGTATAACCCCTTGTTGTTTTGTATCTACACATCGCTGACAGAGAGGATATACTCAGTCAAGAGACCATGTCAATACATGTGGAGAAAAAAAATGGAGATCCTTTTCACCCACCGACAGGAAATGCTGTATCTGGAACACGCCAGGGTGCGTCTGGAAAACGATCGCGTGGTGTATGACATGGACGGCGACAAGGAAGCGCTTCGCTATAACTTTCCCTACAAGAATGCCCAGGTGCTCATGTTGGGAACCGGGACTTCCATCACCCAGGCTGCGATGAAGAAACTTTCATTGGAGGGTGTGATCGTTGTGTTTTCAGGCAGCGAAGGGTTACCCTTCTATATGGCTTCCGTGTCGGAATATCGCCCCTCCAAATACGCCATCGGCTGGATTACCCAGTGGCTGGACACAGAAACACGCATGGCGCTTGCACAAGCCATGTTGGTGTATCGGCTAGACTTTACCCGCATGATGATTGATGCAGGCTTATGCCCGCTTAAACCCTCTTTGCTTGAAGACATTGGTGAGCGGGTTCACAATGCACTGGATCAACAATCTTTGCGCGGCATTGAGGGCGAGATGATGCGTAACCGTATCTACAAGTCTTATGCCCGGCATTACCTGGGTGACAATACCGCATTTGTTCGTGATGGAGGCCTCGAAAAAAGCAAAGGTGATGAAGCAGCCGCCAATGTGGCCATTAATCATGGTAATAGCCTGGCTTATGGTGTCGCAGCCGGTGCGCTCTGGTCTTTGGGCATTCCTACGGCTTTTCCGGTTCTGCATGGCACGACACGAAACGGCGGGTTGATTTTTGATGTAGCAGACTTGATCAAGGATGGGTTGGTACTTCCCTGGGCGTTTGAGAACAGAAATGTTCCCATCAGAAAATCCATACAGGATTTGCGCTGGCTGATCAAAAAACACAAGGCGGACAAATTTATGGTGGAAACCTTAAAAACGCTGGCGGTCGGAGCGTAAACATGATGTCGATCATCGTATCCAGCGATAGCATCCATCGCGGCAGACGCCATGTAGAGCGCGTCATGGACGCATGGCTGCCCAGACTCTCTTCTACCGTGTGGGGCGGTTATCTCTCCCAAGAAAGCATAAAAAAGATCGTCGATGAATTGAACAGTTGCCCGCGCGGCACGAAAAACACCATGGCTGTATCCATCATTTGGCAACATGACCATCGGTTTGAGCAGATATTCTTTGTCGGCAACCGAAAACGCCTGGAAGAGGGATTGGCCGCCCTGGGCGTGGCAAAATCCAAACGCCCCAATAGAAAAATACCTGAGTTCATCCGCAATCTGATGCTGGCGGCAAGGCTTGGCGGAAAAACCCACGATCTGGGCAAGGCAACCCCCTATTACCAACAGCTGTTCCGAGGCGAACAAAGCGAGAAAGGCTTGCGTCATGAATGCATCAGCGCACAGATTCTGAACAACCTGTCTCTTTATGGAACGCCCGCTTTAGATGAGGCAGAACCGGCACCCCAGCCGATCAAGCTTGCCAAATTGACAGACTGGGGGGCTGCCACCCTTGCAGCGGTAGCAACCCACCATGGGAAGAGGGCACATGCTTTGTCAAGGCCGCAAAAAGCATTTCAACTGAGTCGCACTCCTAGGCAATTAAATGAGCGCCTGGCCGATGAAATTGCCTCACTGGCGCACAAACTTGCAAAACGCACCATGGCGGATACCGCCTTCCCACTGGCGCTTTTTTCCACACGCATGAGCCTGATGCTGGGTGATTATGCGCAATCCAGTTTCGAGAAAAGCATGGCATATGGCCAAAGCGGCGAATGCCATGCCAAGGCCCAGAAAGATGTCATGTATGCCAAAAGCGATCCTCTCGTTCCCTTGCGGGCACACCTTGACAATGTGGCAGCAAGGGCGGAGAGCACGGCGAAAAATCTATTCCTGTATGACTGGCCTGCGCTTGCCCCCTTTGAAAAACCTGCGCTAATGAAATCTGCACCAGCGGGGCGTTTCCGCTGGCAACACCAGGCGGAATATCTGATCAGGAAAATCGGGCTTGGCGAACATGACGCCAGCTTTATCGTCCTTGCAGCTGAAACCGGATCGGGCAAAACCATCGGCGGCTATCGGATCATGTCAGCGCTACGCAATGATCGGCCTCGATTCAATTTTGCCGTGGGCTTCGGTGCCCTGGCTGTGCAAACCGAAGCTGAATACCGTACTGCACTGGGGCTGAGTGCGTGCCAGGTGGCGCTGGTGGTGGGCAAGCGCTTCCGCAAACAGGCAGGACAGACCGACAAGAATACAGCAGATATCGATGAAGAAATTGAAGTGTTGCACGGACAAAGTCACACGATTCCCGAGACCTTGGAATCAGCCCTGTCTAATAAGATGCGCAAGATCATTTCGACCCCGATTATCGTGACCACCATAGACCATCTGGCCCATGTCGCCGCCATGAACAAAGGTGATGACATACCCAGCGCCCTGCGTCTTGCCACATCCGACATGTTCATCGATGAGATCGACTCATTTGATGCGCAAGGGCTGCATGTCATTGCTCGGCTCGCCTACTTATGCGGTATCTATGCTCGCCACTTTGTCATATCAAGCGCAACGGTCACCCCTGAAATCGTCAGACTGCTCCATCATGCCTGGCGTGAAGGCTACCGGATATATCAGTCCATATTTGGCGGGAAAGCGTACATGGCCCTGATAACCAATGTTGAACAGGCAGATGACAACCTGTCAAAAGTTTTCGCCCAGGATGAGATCGAGGTGATGATCGAACATATGGGCTACATCGCTCAGGTTATTACCAGGCGGTGTGAAACATCACCCCGTTTTCTTGAACTTCTGCCCCTGGAAAGGAGGAGCGATCAAGACAATGGGCCATTTGAGCAGATTTTTACCCACTGTTTACGCCTGGCGGGGCAGCATCAACAGGAAAATTTCTCCGGTGGTTTTGTCATGTTCAATACCGCAAAGGATGCACAGGCGTTTACCCGCTGGATGATCGATAAAATCAGCGAAACCGATCTGGACTGCCATGTCAAGATCACCTGCTATACCAGCCGCCTGTCCCGCAAGAACCGGCAGAAAACAGAGCGGTTTTTGGCCAAGCTTTACAACCGCAAAAATGATACCTGGCTTCATGCTCATGAGTATCAACGCCTGACGGACAAGGGTAAGAAAAAATGCATCCATATTGTTGCCACAACCAGCATCATGGGCGTGGGGCGTGACTATGATTTCGATTGGTGCATCCTTGAGCCTGCCACAGAAAAGGCCCTGATCCAGGCCGTAGGACGGGTCATGCGCCATCGACTGCAACGCCCGGGTTCCGCCAATGTTGCACTGATGGAAAACACCTTGCATGCGCTGAAGTCCAAAAAGAAGTTGCAGGGCGAGGAACTGTTTGATCCCCATGGCGCCAGCCCCCTCTCTGGCAACCCTTTAAGAGAAAAATCGGACAAAGCGCCCGCAAACATTCACAACCTGATCAACGCGCTGGAAAAGGCCAGCGAAGGCTTTGCCTTGAGCCAGCACAAGGTGGGTATTACTTCAGGGTTCCGGCTGGGAGAGGCCCCATCTGTGGTGGACAAAGTAGACAGAAAATACATCGAATATATTCACCATGAAGGCAGGGGTATTGAGCGTGTTCCTGCCGGACTCAGCATCGCCCGCTTCCTGCGTGACACCCTGAAAAAAGAGGCGGATAACCCTCTGATCAGCCCTAGGGTCGATAACATCACGCTAAGGCAGAGAGATCAGACGGAAACTGTGAAACTGGATGAAACGGAAAAGAACATTCACTTCGTCGAGATAGAAGATGAGTCGATGTTCGCACTACCCTTGAAACATGAGCCGGATGATGAAATCGTGGTATACTTGAGCCTATCCAAGATCAACTACAATCCCAATCTTGGATACTTTTCCGGTCAATAAGACCGCTATGAAATTGTTATTTTGCATGTTCTCGGCCCTACGGGCCGTTATCAATCTCCCACCTCGCACCTTTCTTCTTTGTTCCCACCGACACTTCTCTTATCATCATTTGGAGCCCACGGAGAAGCTGCCTTGCAGTTCAAGGGTCACAAACAACATGCTGTTTTCCCTATGATGGGTGGTTGTCAGGAGGCATAAAGTGGCGCTGCAAATTCTCTATGAAGATGCCCATGTGGTGGTGGTAGACAAACCCTCAGGCATGCTATCGGTGCCCGGTCGGCGGCTCGAAAATCATCACAGCGCCGCCAGCTGGCTGCAGGCCCGCTATGGGGAAATCCATGTGGTGCATCGACTGGATATGGACACTTCAGGTCTGTTGATTTTCACCCGCCACAAACCTGCCTTACGCCACCTTGCCCGCCAGTTTCAACAGCGTAGTGTGCACAAGCGCTATATCGCCGTCTGCTCCGGCTGTCCTGAAGCAGCCTGCGGCCTGATCCAGGCCCCATTACGCTGCGATTGGGACAACCGCCCCCGGCAAATCGTTGATCCACAACAGGGACGCCCGGCCACCACCCGATGGGAAAAGCTGGCCTGTCACGCAAACCGGGCCATCCTGGCCCTCTATCCCATTACCGGCCGCGCCCATCAGTTGCGCGTCCATTTGCAGTCCATTGGCCATCCCATTTTGGGTGATCCGTTTTATCACCCCGAACCGAACAGCGCCCCCCGGTTGTTGTTGCACGCGCAGCAATTGGGCTTTGTCCACCCGCACCATGGCCACTGGTGTCAATTTAGCAGCCCCATACCGCCTGAATTTGGCACAGTACCTGCTTGATTCTTGATATCCGCCAGCAAGGAGACAAAACCATGACAAACACCATCGATCCGGAAAAGGACGCTCAGGCCACTGAAGAGATGCTGGAGATGCTCGCTGAACTGGAAAAGGTCGAGGCCAGCGCAGCGGATGATCCAGCCGAAGCACAGGTAGAAGTTCATGAACCCACACCTCAGGCAGAAGCCGTGGGAGTGGATGCCGACACTTTCGATGAAACGGTTCTGGAGCAAACTCTCCAGTCGGTTGCCGTCGATGAGCCGGAAGAAGCCGCCCCCGCTGAGGAAACGACAACACCAGAAGCGGATCTGGCCGCAGTAGAAGTTGATGAAACGGCCGATTCAACCCCCCAGAGCGAAATTGCCGATGTGGCCGAGGCCCTTGAACAGGCGACGGAAGATAATATTGCGTCTCAAGCCGTGGCGGAAACCCCGGAGACAACAGCGGAAGTATCCGAACCCACAGTTGAAGCACAAGCCGCTTCCACTGAAGCAGTTGAAGCGGATCAACCTGAGGCCACCGCTTCAGGTCATCAGGGGGATCTGACCCAACAGGCCATTGCGGAAATGGAGACGGCGTTGCAGCTGAAACAAGAGGTGGAAGAGATTACCGCCCAGATTCAACAGACTGCGCGACAAACGGCCAGCATGGCTGTGGCCGCCACGGAAGAGGTGCAAAAAGCAGCCGAAGCGGCACAATCCACATTGGAAGAGACTTTTGCTGCAGCGGACAAAGCCTTTGCCACCGTTCAACAAAGCGGTATTGATCTGGATACGGAAAGTGTGCCGGTGCTGGATGAAGCTGAACTTCAGGCCAAACTGGCGCAACTGCATGCCCGCAATCAAACGCTGAAACAGAAAAACCAAGCATTAAAGGCCCGCTTAGCCAGTCTCAAATAAGGACCTCGCCATGCACGACAACACGGATGACCTGCTGGAAGAACTGGCAGAACTGGAAGAGGCAGATCTGTCACCATCCCCTTCTCTCAGGCCGGCTGACACCTCACCGCCGCCCCGCCAGGATGTGTTGCTGGAGGCGACACAACAGGCTCAACAGGCTGCTGAGCTGGCTCAGGTTGCCGCAGACCGTGCCCTCGCGCTAAGTAAAGAACAGAAAGAAAACATTATTGAAATCAGCGAAGCCTTAGGTGCCTGGCGCCAGGCCAGCCGCTCATCCCTCAAAGCACTGCAGTCCAGCCACCGCAAAATGTCCATTATGGTGGGACTAAGCGCGCTGCTCAGTGTCGCCACCCTCAGTGGAGGCGGGTGGCTTCTATGGCAGATTCAAAAAGCAACAGAGGCCGCCAAAGCGGATATTCTGGATTTGCTGCAGACCCAGCTGGTGGTCTTCCAGCAAAAAACCACCCTTAAGCTGGATGAGTTAGCGGCGGTGGTGGAATCCTTCCAAGCGGAACTGAACCGCTTAGCCAAAAGCGGGCTGATAAGCGGTGTAACACCTGCGCCCGCTGCTGATCAGTCGACGATACCGTCCACTGAAGCAACGGACAGCCCCGTGATCCCCGACCTGGCGCAAGAGGCGGTGCACCAGTTTCAACCAAACGCTGTAGCGTCCACCAATACCCCCTCGACATCCCCTGCCCATTCCACCCAGGGGCACCCCCCCTCTTCTGCCCAGGGGAATGAACAGAAGACGGTGCCTGCAGCTGAGATCACGCTTAAGTTGACCGCCATCGAAAGCGCCCTGACCCAGGTGCAACAACAGCTCAAACAGTTGCTGGCACAGCAAAAAACCCTACAATTGCCTCAACCTGTACGCAACATCTCGCCCGCCGCCCTGGCAGATATCCGCAAGATGATTGCCGAACAAAACCGGCATCTTAAAATTATTCGCACATCCCTCTGGAAGCTGCGCCAGCAACAGACAAGCGCCCTTTCGTCGTCGACCCGGCCCGATCAGCTTAAGCGTCTGGAGCAGGCCATCACCAGCCTGACCCGCCAAATCCAACAACTAAAAAGCCAACAGGAGAAGATGCGCGCCGAGCTGACCGCGCTCAAACAGCAAACCGCGAAACTGGCGGCGGAGCAACCCTACAGCTACCGCGCTCCGCCACTCAATCTGCAGTAGCACCGCGCAATTGGATGATGAAATCTTCCAGGTCAATCTCCGTGGTCAGGGGAATGGGGGCATAGTTGCGCACCCCGATACCTGCCTCATGGACACTCTCAGGCCGCCCACTGATCAAAGGATGCCACGGGGGCAACGGCTTGCCTTCATACAGCAAACGATAGGCACAGGTGGGCGGCAACCAGTCAAACTGCGCAATACGCGCCAAAGTCAAAGGCACACACTCAGGAACATTTACATGGCGGTTGGGATAGTCGGTGCAGCGAGCGGTTTGCGGATCGGACCAGGGACAGATCACCCGCGTGTAGTCCACCGCTCCCGTCTCCTCACACTCAAGCTTGACCAGGCAACACAACCCACAGCCATCACACACCGCTTCCCACTGGGATGCGCTCATCTCCGCCAAGGGAGTGGTTTCCCAAAATCGGCTGGCGCGTAAAGCGGCAAATTCTGACCGTTTCATTCCTCCACCTTGCGTCGTTGCCGAAACGCCTGCGCTAAGGTATTCGTATCCAGATACTCCAGCTCAGCGCCAAACGGCACGCCTTGAGCCAGACGGGTCAACGGGATGCCCTGTTCCGCGGCCAACTGCTGCAGATACCAGGCGGTGGCTTCCCCCTCGACGGTTGCGCTCAAGGCCAGAATGACCTCCTTGACCGTTCCCGTCTGCAAGCGTTGGGCTAAACGATCTAATCCCAACTCCTCCGGCCCAATCCCGTCAATGGGCGACAGGTGTCCCATCAAGACAAAATAGTGGCCATCAAACACCCCCGCCTGCTCAATCACCTCCAGATCACTGGGTGATTCCACGATACAGATCCGCGAGCCATCCCGTCGAGGGCTGGCACAGATGGGACACAAAGGCGCTTCGGTAAAGTTGCGGCACTGCTCACAATGACGGATGTGCTGCATCGCCGTCTGCAACGCCTCCGCCAACGCCAGCCCACCCTCGCGCTGGCGTTCCAGCAGGGCAAACGCCATGCGTTGCGCCGTCTTCTGTCCCACCCCCGGCAGGATCTTCAGCGCCTCGATCAATTGAGCAAGTGCGGGCGTCTGCATCAGAAGGGAAACTGCAAACCGCCCGGCAGATTCAGACCGCCTGTGGCCTCCTGCATCCGCGCAGCGGTCTCCTCCTCCACCCGACGCACCGCACTGTTAACCGCGGCGGCGATCAGATCCTCCAACATCTCCCGGTCATCCATCAAGCTGTCGTCAATCTGCACCCGCACCAACTCATGCTTACCGGTCATGGTCACCTTGACCATACCGCCGCCGGCCTCTCCATCCACTTCCATATTGGCAATGGCTTCCTGGGCCTGCTTGATCTTCTCCTGTATCTCCTGGGCCTGCTTCATCAGGTTGGCCAGGCCCCCTTTTCCTCCCATTCCTCCGAACATACTTCCACTCCTTGTTATCAATCCTTCGGCTGTATAGACGCCTCGATCACCTTTGCATCAAATAGTTCCATGACACGCCGCACCGCCGGATCCTGAATAAAGGCGTCGCGGGCCTGCTGTTGCCGTGCCTGTGTCTGTTGCGCGCGCCACTGAGCCACACTCTGCTGTCCCGGTGGCCACTCAACCCATTCCACCCTGCCCAACTGCTCAGCCAGCGCCTGCCCCTTAGTGCGTTGCAAATGGGCCTGTTCCGGCACCACCGCCAGCTGCCAACCCGCATCGGTTCGGGCGGCCACACAGTGTTCTGCCAGGGTGCGCACCAACCCATCCAGCCGCTGCTGCTCAATCACCACCGCCCACTCTTGTGGGGACAGCCATTCCTGCTGACCCCCATCCGCCCCGTTAACGGGCGAAGGGGTGGCGCCATCAGAGGTATCCGCCGGCTTAGCAGACAAAGTCTCCGTGTCGGCGGATGAAGATGACGCTGCGTTGGTTTGCGCTGAGACGGCAGTTTTTGCCGTCTCAGCCGCTGGCTTTCCCCCGCCGGGCTCACCGAATTGAGCCAACATCTGAGCAAAACGGGACTGTTTGGCCGCCCCCTGCAATGCATCCTCGCCCGTAGGCTCGACCACCAAGGGACTGTCATCCAGCCCCGCATCATCCTGTTGCGGTGGCGCTGCCACAGGGGGTCCCCCTATTTTTTTTGCAGGCGATTTTTCACCCTCAGATTCTGGCGCTAGAACGGGGGGTTTAGCGTTTTTTTCGCCTTTTTCCGGCATTTTTGCCATTTTGGGCTCTTTTTTATCCTTTACAGACCCTCTTGCCGGATTTTCGCCGCTCTGCAGCGGTTCAAAGGCCAGCATGCGCAGCACCGTCATCTCAAAGGCGGTGCGGGCATCGGGTGCCCACTGCAGATCTTTCTGCCCCAACAGACCCGTTTGATAGCATAGCTGCACCCGCTCAGGCGAGATAGCGTCCACAAAACGCTGAGCCAGGCGGACATCCTGATCCGGCGCGGCCTGGCCCAACAACTGCAACAGACTGATCAGATGAAACTGCTGCACCAGCGCATCCAGCAGCAGTCCATAGTCCACCCCCTGACTGGCCAGCTGGGTCAGGGTTTCACTCAAAACATCAGGATCCTCATCCACCAGGGCTTGAAGCAGGGCGGCCAACTGCGCTTCAGCGGTCAGCCCCAACATGGTGCGCACATTCTGCTCACGGATTTGCCCGCCGCTTTGCGCCATGGCCTGATCCAACAGGCTCAAGGCATCACGCACGGAACCGTCCGCATGGTAGGCGATCAGGCGTAACGCCGCAGGTTCCACCTCAATCGCCTCCGCCTCGGCCACCCGACGCAGATGGGCTTCAATGGTGCTGGGCATCAGGCGCAGCAAATTGAACTTGAGACAGCGGGACAGCACGGTAATGGGCAACTTGTGCGGATCCGTCGTGGCCAGAATGAATTTGACATGTTCCGGCGGCTCTTCCAGGGTTTTGAGCAGGGCATTGAAACTGTGCGTGGAGAGCATGTGCACCTCGTCGATCAGGTACACCTTGAAGCGTCCCGCCGTGGGTAGAAACTGCACATTATCCAGCAGCTCCCGCGTATCCTCCACTTTGGTGCGGGATGCGGCGTCGATTTCTAACAAATCGACAAAGCGGCCTGCATCAATGGCGCGACAGCTTTCGCACTGGCCGCAGGGTTCCGGGGTGATGCCGCGCTGACAATTGAGCGCCTTGGCAAAAATACGCCCCAAGGTGGTCTTACCCACACCGCGCGTGCCGGCGAACAGATAAGCATGGTGCAACCGCTGCTGGGCCAGCGCATGGGTCAGGGCCTCAACCACATGCGGCTGTCCGATCACTTCGGAAAAGGTTTTAGGGCGCCACTTGCGCGCCAGCGCCAGACTCTGCACAGACTGATCCTTAAACGGTGAAATATGCAGCGTATTCTATCAGGGATGGATTGATGGGGTGGCGGCCTGCCCGCCTGAACCTCGGCGCCCATGCGCATCTGGTACCGTTGCTTCCTTCCGGACCTGGCGGGGTTCCCAGAGGCATGTCGCGAGGGGACGAACAGACCACCGCATTGAAAAAGTCGCTTGCCGCGACGGGCATATTATAGCCCCTTTTGCTTCTCCAGCCAGTCAATAAACTCCGCCAACTCCTCACGGGCCTGGCGCAGCCTGTTTAAGGCAGCATGATCCGTTTCCAACGCACTCAAATCCTGATGTCGGCGGCGCAGCCGGTTGGAAGCGCCATCGATAGTAAACCCCTGTTCATAGAGCAGGTGTTTGATCTCCATGATCAGTTGAATATCCTTGTGCTGATAGTAGCGCCGCCCCTGGCGCTTGACCGGTTTCAACATGGGAAACGCTTTTTCCCAGTAGCGCAGTACATGGCTTTTCAAACCGCACAGTTGGCTCACCTCCCCGATAGTGAAGTATTTTTTATCGGGAAGTTCCAGGCGCCACTGTTCAATCTGAATCACGGCCATGGTTATCCACTCGTGTCCTCAGCTTCTGTCCTGGTTTGAATGTTACCACGCGGCGCGCCTCGATGGGCACCGCCTCACCTGTACGTGGGTTGCGCCCGGGACGCGGATTTTTGTCCCGCAGCTCAAAATTGCCGAAACCGGATAGTTTTACCTGCTCCCCAGAGGCCAGGGTGGCGCGAATCTCTTCAAAAAACGCCTCCACCATCAACTTGGCCTCCCGCTTGTTGAAACCGTACACCTCCGCCAGACGCTCGGCCAAGTCCGCTTTCGTCAGTGTTTTCAATACCGTCATGCCCGCCTCACTGTCTCAACACGCCACCGGTGGCCCGCTGTACGGCCTCAACCACCTGGGCCACCGCCGCATCCACCTGCTCATCACTCAAGGTCTGCGCCAGGCTGCTGAAGCGCAGCTTCACCGCCAGGCTCTTCTTATCCGCCGGCAGGTTGTCGCCGGTGTAGAGATCGAACAGTTGCACCTGAACCACCAACGGATGATCAAGCTCAGCAATGGCCTGTTCAATGGCCGCCGCTGGCACGGAACGGTCAACCACAAACGCCAGATCGCGGCTTACCTCCGGGAAACGGGAGATGGGTTGTGCCGCCGGCAAACGGGTCTGCAGCAGGGGCGGCAAGGCCAGCTCAAAGACAAAAACACTCTCCGCCAGCTTCATTCGCTTGTAATAAGCCGGATGCAGCTGCCCCAGATAGCCGATGATCTGCCCTTGATGTTCCACCCAGGCACGCTGCCCCGGATGCAATGCAGGATGCGCTGCCGGGGTAAAGTCCGCTTCCATGTCCGCGGCGGCCAGCAGCGCTTGCACATCACCCTTGATATCGAAGAAATCCACCAGTTCAACCGGCGTATCCCAATGCAGCGGTGCCCGACTGCCATAGATGGCGCCGCCAATCTTCATCGGCTGCTCATATCCCTGTTCAGTCTGTGCAAAAACCCGGCCGATTTCAAAAATCCGCACCCGCAACTGCTGACGCTTCTGGTTATAGGCCAGGGCCTTGAGTATGCCGGGCAACAGAGAAGGGCGCATAATGGCCAATTCTTCCGATAAAGGGTTGGCCAAAGCCACGGTCTGCTGATTCAGGGCAAAGGCTTGCGCCATCTCCGCATCAATAAAACTGTAGGTAATCACCTCGTGATAACCACGCTGGACTAAAGCCTCACGCAATGCCTGTTCATCCAATTCCGTCTCCGGCAAATTGCCCAACTGCATGGGCGCATGCACCGCCGACTCCGGCAGGCGGTTGTAGCCATAAAGGCGCGCCAGCTCCTCAATCAAATCCTCTTCAATGGCGATGTCGAAACGCCAGCTGGGCGCACGCACCTGCCACCGCCCCACGCCGATGGGCTCCACCTGGAAGTGCAGTCGCTGCAATAGGCTCTCCACCATCTGGCCGGTAAAGACCATCCCCAGCACCTTTTCGATCTTCTCCTGATGCAGCGTAATGGTGGCAGGCTGGGGCAGATGCTCGAAGGACTCCACCGCCACCCGCCGGCTCACTTCACCACCGGCCAGACTCAACAACAGATCCACCGCCCGCCACAGCGCCTTGGGCGGCAATGCCGGATCCACCCCACGCTCAAACCGGTGGGAGGCATCCGTATGCAACCCATACTGACGGGCACGGCCTGCAATCGCTTCCGGCTTGAAGTGGGCCGCCTCGAAGAAAATACGCGTCGTTTCATCCCCCACAGCCGTGGCCTCGCCCCCCATAATGCCCGCCAGGGCAATGGGCCCACTGTCATCAGCAATCACCAGCGTATTGCGCTGCAGGACGCGGCGTTGCCCGTCCAATGTGACCAATGCCTCCCCTTCGCGGGCAAAGCGTACCTGAATGCCCCCTTTCAACCTGTCCGCATCAAAGGCGTGTAGGGGCTGGCCCAACTCCAGCATGACATAGTTGGTGATATCCACCACCAACGAAATGGGACGAATGCCACAGCGGCGCAGGGCCTCCTGAATCCACAAGGGTGTTTCCACATCCTTATTGAAGCCGCGCACCTCCACACCCACATAGCGGGGGCAGGCATCCGGCGCCTCCACGGCAACCTGGATCGCTGTCTCAAAGCCAGCTTCAGGTGTGATCAGCGTATAGGGCTCAGCATAGGCCGATCCGGCCAGCGCGGCCACTTCCCGGGCCATGCCCTCATGGCTCAGACAGTCGGCGCGATTTGGCGTCAGGTCCACATCCAAAATGGGATCATCTAAATCCAAATAGACGCGCAAATCCTCACCCACCGGCGCATCCGACGGCAACACCATCAGGCCCTCCGCGCTTTCCGCCAGCCCCAACTCACTGGCAGAGCACAGCATGCCAAACGAGGCCACACCACGGAGCTTGGCTTTTTTGATCTTGAACCCGCCCGGCAGCACGGCCCCCACCCGGGCACAGGGCGCTTTCATGCCTGCGCGGACATTTTTCGCGCCACAGACGATCTGCAACGGCGCCTCCTCCCCCACATCCACCATGGTGACATGGAGCTTATCCGCATCCGGATGCTTGTCCACACGCAACACTTCACCCACCACAACTCCCTTAAACGCCGGTGCCGCCGGCTCAACGCCATCTACCTCCAGACCGGCCAGGCTCAACGCCTCGCTCATCTCCTCCGCGCACCAACCCGGCTGTGTCCACTGCTCAATCCAATGCTTCGATACTTTCATGGGTCAATTCCGTATTACTTGAACTGCTGCAGGAATCGCAGGTCATTTTCGAAGAACAGGCGCAGGTCATTAACGCCATAGCGCAACATGGCCAAACGCTCCACCCCCAGACCAAAGGCAAATCCTTGATATTTGTCCGGATCTATACCCACATTGCGCAGCACATTGGGGTGCACCATGCCACAGCCTAACACCTCCATCCAGCGGCCCTCACCAAACAGATCCGTGGCAATATCCACCTCTGCCGAAGGCTCCGTAAATGGGAAATAGGAGGGACGGAAACGCACCTTCAGGTTGTCGTCCTCAAAGAAGCGGCGTAAAAAATCAATAATCAGCGTCTTCAGTTGGGCAAAATTGGCATTTTCTTCCACCACCAGCCCTTCCACTTGATGGAACATGGGCGTATGGGTCTGATCGGAATCGCAGCGATACACCCGTCCCGGCGCAATAATCCGAATGGGGGGTTGCTGACTTTTCATCACCCGCACCTGCACACCGGAAGTGTGGGTGCGCAATAGATCGCGCCCATTGATATAGAAAGTGTCATGCATGGCACGGGCCGGATGGGTTTCCGGGATATTCAGCGCCTCGAAATTGTGCCAATCATCCTCGATCTCCGGCCCCTGCGCCACGGTAAAACCCGCCTGAGCGAACAGCCGCTCAATGCGATTCAGCGTTCGGGTCACTGGATGCAACCCACCAATGTCCACATGACGCCCCGGCAGGGTGACATCCACCGCTTCCGCCGCTAACTTGGCTGCCAACGCGGCTGCTTCCAATGCGGCTTTCTTCTCATTGATCAGCGCCTGCACCGTCTGCTTGGCTTCATTGATCACTTGCCCAGCCTTGGGCCGCTGCTCGGGCGACATGTTGCCCAACTGTTTCATCAACGCGGTAAAGGCGCCTTTTTTGCCGAGAAAACGTACTCTGAGTTGATCCAGATCCGCCAGAGATTCGATCTTGGACAGCGCATCCCGCGCTTCCTCCACCAGTTTGGAGAGGGTCTCTTGCATGGTGAGTCAGTCCTTGGTGTGAGCTTGAGATACAGGGGGTGGATTATACCGCAAGAAAAGAGTTTAAGCCGATGATTTCAAAGCTTTTTTAGAAACAAAAAAACGGGCACGCAGCCCGTTTTTTTATCTTTCGACGATTCCGCTTCACGCAGCCAGGGCGGCCTTCGCTTTCTCAACCATGGCTGCAAATGCTGCCTTGTCGTTAACTGCCATATCGGCCAGAACCTTACGATCCAACGCAATACCAGCCTTTGCCAGGCCATTGATAAAGCGGCTGTAGTTCAAGCCATTATTGCGGGCGGCAGCGTTGATACGCGCAATCCACAGACGGCGGAATTGACGCTTGCGCTGACGGCGGTCACGGTAAGCATACTGACCCGCCTTGAACACCGCCTGTCGGGCAACGCGAAACACCTTGCGGCGCGCACCATAATACCCTTTGGCTTGCTTAAGAATCTTCTTGTGACGACGACGGGCGATAACGCCTCTTTTTACACGAGCCATGCCAATCCCTCCTTATACATGTGGCAACATTTGCTTGACCAGACCCTCATCATGCTTATGCACCAGGGCCATCTTGCGCAACTGACGCTTACGCTTGGATGATTTTTTGGTCAAAATGTGACGCAGGTGGGATTGCTTACGCTTGAAACGCCCGCTTGCTGTCTTTTTGAAACGCTTTGCCGCGCCTCGATTGGTTTTGATTTTCGGCATCTTTCGACACTCCGCATTAACGCATCTTCATCATGCGTGGTTTGGATACTTTCACTGCCTGAAAGCAGCACCTTTTTCTGTTGCAGCACTGAGGAAAGCTGCTCCAGTAGCCTGACGGCCCCGGAATTGTGCTTGAGCGCACAACGCCTTATTTTTTTGGCACCACCATCATGTGCATCTGCCGTCCTTCCATTTTCGGCATCTGCTCGACGGTGCCCAGGTCGGCCACATCCGCCTGCACACGCTCCAACATGCGCAGCCCCAGCTCCTTGTGGGCCAGCTCTCGACCTCGGAACCAGATGGTGACCTTGACCCGATCGCCCTTTTCCAGGAAACGCTTCAGGTTGCGAAGTTTGACCTGATAGTCCCCTTCCTCAGTTCCCGGGCGGAATTTCACTTCTTTGACCTGAACCTGCTTAGCCTTTTTACGGGCTTCCTGCTGCTTTTTCTGCTTCTGATAGAGGAACTTGCCGTAATCCATAATCCGGCAAACCGGCGGCTCTGCCTGGGGCGCGATCTCCACCAGATCCAATCCGGCTTCTGATGCCATCTCCAGCGCTTGCGCCAAAGGAACCACGCCCTTTTGTTCGCCCTCCTGATCGATCAGGCGGACTTCAGACGCAGTAATTTCATCATTGATTCGCTCTTTGCGAAGATTTTCCTTTTGTGGCTGACGGCCACGACCTCTTCTGACAGCGATGGTTTGTTCCTCCAGTCAGTTAGCAGATAAAATCACAAGCCCGCCATGGGGCGGGCTGCAATCGGTTCAGTGCTGCGCTTGCATCTGTACGCGCCCCAGCTGCGCCACTGCTTCGGCCAGCTGTGCGGCAAAGGCATCCACGGGCATGGAGCCTAAGGTTTTGCCTTCACGGGTACGCACATTGACACTGCCCTGCTCTACTTCCTGATCGCCCACGACCAGAATGTAGGGCACGCGCATTAAAGTATGTTCGCGAATTTTAAGGCCAATCTTCTCATTGCGCAAGTCTGTCTCCACTCTAAAACCTTGTTTTATGAGCTGATCGGCGATCTGCCGCGCATAATCCCCATGGTTGGGCGCAATGGTGGCTACCACCGCCTGTACCGGTGCCAGCCAGGCAGGAAAACGGCCTTCGTAATGTTCAATCAAAATCCCGACAAAACGCTCCAGGGAGCCCAGAATGGCCCGGTGAATCATCACCGGATAGTGACGCTCGTTGTCCGCACCGATATAGGTCGCCTCCAAACGCACGGGCATGGAGAAATCCAGCTGAATGGTGCCACACTGCCACACCCGCCCGATACAATCGCGCAGGGAGAACTCAATCTTAGGCCCATAGAAGGCCCCCTCCCCCGGCTGTAGCTCATAATCCAGATTCGCATCTTGCAGACACCGGGCCAGCGCATCCTCAGCCTTGTCCCAAATTTCATCAGAACCGACCCGCTGCTGCGGACGAGTGGACAGCTTCACCTCGATATTGTCGAAACCAAAATCCGCATAAGTACGGTAAACCAGTTCAATGCACGCTTGCACTTCATCTTTAATCTGCTCTTCGGTGCAGAAAATATGCGCATCGTCCTGGGTAAAACTACGCACACGCATCAACCCGTGCAGCGTGCCAGACGGTTCATTGCGGTGCACCAGACCAAACTCGGCCAGACGGATGGGCAGATCCCGATAGGAGTGCAGCTTGCGCTTGTAGACTTGAATATGCCCCGGACAGTTCATGGGCTTGACGGCATAGTCGCGGTTTTCCGTCTCCGTGGTGAACATATTGTCCTTAAACTTATCCCAATGGCCGGATTTTTCCCACAGACTGCGGTCCATAATCAGCGGCGTGCGGATCTCCTCATAACCGTTCTGACGCAACTGCTCACGCATGTATGCTTCAACGATATTAAACAGCACCGTGCCTTTTGGGTGCCAGAAAGCCATACCCGGGGCAATATCCTCTACATGAAATAGATCCAACTGTTTACCCAGCTTGCGATGATCGCGCTTTTCCGCCTCCTCCAGCATCTTCAGATGGGCTTTGAGCGCCTCTTTGGAAGCAAAGGCCACACCATAAATACGCTGCAGCATCTTGTTGTTGCTGTCACCACGCCAATAGGCCCCGGCCAAAGCGGTGAGCTTGAAGTGCTTGCACAACCCCATACGCGGCACATGAGGCCCGCGACACATGTCCACATACTCTTGATGATGATAGAGACCGAACGCCGTCTCTTCGGGCATGTCCGCAATCAGCTCCAGCTTGTAATCCTCACCCCGCTCGGTAAAGATGCGGATGGCTTCCTCCCGCGGCGTCATTTTCTTGATCACGGGATAGTCGGTTTTGGCCAACGCCTGCATGCGCTGCTCAATTTTCTCCAGATGTTCCGGCGTCAGGCTGAAGGGCGCATCCACATCGTAATAAAAACCATGCTCCACCACCGGCCCAATGGCCATTTTCACCTCAGGATAGAGCTGTTTGATGGCATGTCCCAGCAGATGAGCGCAGGAGTGACGCATCACATGCACCCCATCCTCATCCTTGAGGGTCACGATCTCCAGTTCCGCATCCTCGCTGATCAGATCGGTGGCATCCTTCAATTGACCATTGACCCGCGCGCATACCGTTGCCTTCGCCAAACCGGGACCAATATCTTTGGCCACATCCAAGGCTGATACGGGATGATCATATTCACGCTTGCTGCCGTCGGGCAAAGTGATCACGGGCATGTCAAACTCTCCAAATTCGCTAAAATTGGGCTATTTTATCCGAAACGACAAACGCCCGGCGTAAACGCCGGGCGCAGTACCAGCCTCTACAGAACTATTTTTTCAGGTAGATTTCTCCACCCTGCTCACGAAACTGCCGGGCCTGCTCGCGCATCCCCACTTCCACGGCCACCCCCACATCCTTGAAGCCCTGTTCTGCGGCATAATCGCGAATATCCTGGGTGATTTTCATGGAGCAGAACTTGGGCCCGCACATGGAGCAGAAGTGCGCCACCTTAGCCGACTCCCGCGGCAGGGTTTCATCATGGTACGCACGCGCCCGATCAGGATCGAAGCCGATATTGAACTGGTCATACCAGCGGAACTCAAAACGCGCCTTGGACATGGCATTATCACGAATCTGCGCGCCAGGGAAGCCCTTGGCCAAATCCGCCGCATGGGCCGCGATCTTATAGGCGATCAACCCCTCCTTTACATCCTCCCGATTCGGCAGCCCCAGATGCTCTTTCGGCGTGACATAGCAGAGCATGGCAGTCCCATACCAGCCAATTTGGGCCGCGCCAATGGCCGAGGTAATATGGTCATAACCCGGTGCCACATCGGTGGTCAATGGCCCCAAGGTATAAAAAGGCGCCTCGAAGCATGCCTTCACTTCCTTGTCCATGTTTTCCTGGATCAACTGCATGGGCACATGCCCTGGCCCTTCGATCATGACCTGAACATCGTGTTTCCAAGCGATCTGTGTCAGCTCGCCCAAGGTCTGCAATTCGGCGAATTGCGCCTCATCATTGGCGTCATAGATGGAACCGGGACGCAGCCCATCTCCCAAAGAGAAAGTGACATCATAGGCCTTCATGATCTCGCAGATCTCTTCAAAGTGAGTGTAGAGGAAATTCTCCTCATGGTGGTGCAGACACCACTTGGCCATAATGGAGCCACCGCGGGAGACGATGCCGGTCAGCCGGTTGGCCGTGAGCGGCACATAACGCAACAAGACTCCTGCATGGATGGTGAAATAATCCACCCCCTGCTCCGCCTGCTCGATCAGCGTGTCACGAAAGATCTCCCATGTCAGATTTTCGGCGATCCCATTAACCTTCTCCAGCGCCTGATAGATGGGCACCGTACCAATCGGCACCGGCGAATTGCGGATAATCCACTCCCGGGTTTCATGAATATTGCGCCCCGTCGACAGGTCCATCACCGTATCCGCGCCCCAGCGGGTGGCCCAAATCATCTTTTCCACCTCCTCCTCGATGGAAGAGGTGGTGGCCGAATTCCCAATATTGGCATTGACCTTGGTACGGAAGGCACGGCCAATAATCATGGGCTCCGCTTCCGGGTGATTGATATTGGCCGGAATCACGGCGCGCCCCGCTGCCACCTCCTGACGCACAAACTCCGGCGTAATCTCTTCAGGGATCTCAAACGGCGCCTGACCAGGATGCTGACGCACCATGTGCCCCATCTCTTTCATCTCCTGCAGGCGGCAATTCTCACGAATGGCGATATACTCCATCTCCGGCGTAATAACGCCCTGGCGTGCGTAGTGCAACTGGGTCACACACTTGCCCGTTTTAGCGCGGCGCGGCGTACGCAGATTGGGAAAACGAATCTTTTCCAGCCGCTTGTCTTGCAAGCGCAGATGGTGATACTCGGATGAGAAGTCACCGAGTTTTTCCGTATCGCCCCGCTCTTCAATCCACCGCCCGCGCAAGGGCTTAAGCCCCCGATTGAAATCAATCTCAACCTCCGGATCGGTATAGGGACCCGATGTGTCATACACGGTCAGCGGCGGATTGGGTTCAAATGTGCCATCGGACAGCGGCGTATCGCTCAACTCAATCTCCCGCATGCCCACGCGAACATCCTCGCGGGAGCCGGTGACATAAATCTTACGGGAGCTGGGGAAGGGCTCCACATAAGCCTGTTTTTTCTTTTCCAGTGTTTCCAGTAGTGCGCTCATGGTTTTCTCCTTCTGCATGGTGAGCGCAAGATGTCGCGTGTAGCCCGCTTCATCTCGCTTTCCTGCGGCCGCATTATCGGCATCAGGTTCGACGGGTATCCTCTCAGCCGGCAACCTCGCCAGCACCCCGAGCGAAGACTCAAACAAAAATGAACCTTTCATTATAACTGGACCCGTCGACAGGCCAAGCGCCTTTCACATAGCAACCACCACGGCTAGCGCTGGATGACAAGGTCAATTTGCACACATCCCTGTTACACGCCTATAACGGCGTACCCCCTCAGAGATCTGGCCTGATCTGTTTGGATAAGACGACCCGAGGACCTCTAAGACATACGATTCACTTCCACCCATTTACTTATTCCCATGGGCAAGGCAGTGCTATAATCCGAGCAATTTTGTATGAGTCAGGATTGAGGACTGATCATGAACTTCGATCAAGCCCGCTTTAATATGGTTGAGCAGCAAATCCGCCCCTGGGACGTGCTGGATCCCAAGGTGCTGCAACTGTTCATGGATATTCCCCGCCACCATTTTGTACCAGAGCGTGAACAGGCCATCGCTTATATGGATCTGGAAGTACCACTGGACCATGGACAGTTTATGCTGCCACCCAAGGTGGAAGCGCGCATGCTGCAAGCGGTGGATATTGACGAAAGTGAATCGGTATTGGAGATCGGCACTGGATCCGGTTTTATGACCGCGCTACTGGCCGAACTGGCCAAGTCAGTCACCACCGTAGAATACTTTGCCGACTTATCCGCCCAGGCACAAAAAAAGCTGAGCCAATATGACAACATTCACTTTGAAGTGGGCGATGGCGCCTGCGACTGGTATGATGGCAAGACCTATGATGTGATCATCCTCACCGGGGCCACAGCGGAAGTCCCGCAAGCGCACTTGAACAAGCTCAATCTTGGCGGGCGCCTGATCGCCACCACCGGTGCTTCCCCTCTCATGGAAACCTGGCTGATCACCCGTGTAGAGGACAATAACTATGAATATGAAGGGCTGTTTGAAACAGAAATCCCAGCCCTCATTCACTGTGAACCAAAAGAAACGTTCACTTTTTAACTTTCTTATCGGGCTTCTACTGCTCTGCGCAAGCCCCACATTCCATGCTGCGCTACCCGACCTGGGTAGCCGCCCGCAACAAAAGCTGTCGTTTCAACAGCAACAAACCCTACGCACAGCCTTTCTCCGCACCCTCTACCAGAGCCACCGCATCAATACCGACCCAACCCTCAATCAATGGCTCAGCGACCTGGGGCACCGTCTGGCGCAGTACGCCGACCTGCCACAACGACCAGTATTTCTCCTCATCAACAGCCCAGAAATCAACGCCTTTGCCGGCCCTGGCGGCGTGATCGGCGTCCATACAGGCTTGATCCTGGCTGCAGACACCACCGACGAAGTAGCCGCCGTTTTGGCCCATGAACTGGCCCATGTGCAACAGCACCACCTGCTACGCACCATTGAAGACACCCGATACAGCAACCTCACCGCACTGGCCAGCATTTTAGCCGCCTTATTGGTCGGACAATACAACGCCCAGGCAAGTGTTGCCGCACTCTATACCGGACAGGCGCTTAGTGCTCAGCAACAGTTAGCCTTCAGCAGACACCACGAAACCGAAGCAGATGCCCTCGGCATCCAAATTTTAGCGGATGCAGGCTATGACCCCTTGGCCATGGCCCGCTTTTTCGACAAACTCGCCCAACAAAACCGCAGCAGTAGCCTGCCTATTCCAGAAATTCTTCGCACGCATCCTGTCAGTAAACGTCGCCTGGCCGATGCACTCAACCGCGCAGAAAGGCTTATTCATACCCCTCATACTTCCCACACAGACGACTACCTGCCTTATATTCAAGCCCTTTTAGGCGCCCCGTTGCCACCAGATAAAACTGATCCCTGTCTGCAATGCTTAAATACCTCGAACTGCCCAAACACGTGTCTGACAAACAACTGGCTCAACGCCCTCCACTATGCATTAACCCAACCCGATCCAGCCTCTTCGCTCAACGACCTGATCCAGCATTGGCCCCGCAACAGCGCTTTACGCCTGGCCGCCGCCCGATTGGCTGCCACCCCTCAGCAGGCCATCGACCATCTAAGCAACTGGCAAGCATATCCTGTTCCTTTACGCACCCTGATGCTCGAACGCTTAGCCGAGCTACAGCAGCGCATTCATCGAGATGATGCCAGCAAACTCTATGCAGCCCTTGTTGCACAAGCTAAAGGCTATGTCAAACAACAGCGCGCCTTGGTACAAGAGATCAACCCGGCTCGACTAACCCCCAGTGAGCGGCTCATCTATCGCGCCCTTAAGTCCAAGAAAAGACAGACAAAATCCGTACAGCACAAGTAAAACTTTATTTCATTATTAAATATTGCTATGACCGCACCCATAAAAACGCTTGCGTTTACGGGGGGTTTAAGTAACCTTATATTTCGAGAGCAAAAGCTTGCTCAAAGCTATCGTCTTAGTTCAGATAACATAAGGCACTGTCGCAAGACTCTTTAGGAGGAGAGAATGAAAAACAAACTGATCCACGCTCTGGCCGCAACCGCCGTGGCCACCACGATGATGGCCGCTCCGGCTTCTTCCAGTGCAGGTGAAGTCAATGCCAAAGTGGTGGCTGAAGGAAAAAAGTTGGCATTCAGCCGCAGTCAGGGCAATTGCCTAGCCTGTCACATGATCAAAGGTGGAACACTGCCCGGCAATATTGGTCCTGCGCTGATCGCCATGAAATTGCGCTACCCGGATAAGCAAAAACTACGGGACAAGATCTGGGGGACGCCAGAGCTGGAAGTTAAATACACCATGATGCCTCCATTTGGACGACATGCTATTCTGTCCGAAGAGCAGATCGACAAGATTGTCGAATACATTTACACTCTTTAAGACAGAGTGCTCTCATTCATTTAAAACCTTAGGAGCTAACTTATGAAGCGTAGATCTTTTCTGAAAGGGACCCTGGCAACAGGTGCCGCTGTGGTTGCCGTCAATGCTGGCTTACTGACGCCTGCAACAGTACTGGCTGACTGGAACAAAGCTGCTTTTGACGCCAAGAAAGTCGATGATGCCATTAAGGCTGTTTTCGGAACGGCTACGACAGCCGAGTCCGGAGATCTGGTGCTGAAAGCCCCTGAGATCGCGGAAAACGGTGCCGTCACGCCCGTTACTGTTGATGCTTCCAAAATGAGCGGTGTTGAAGCGATCGCCATTTTGGCTGACAAGAACCCTACACCGTTGGTTTGTGTCTATAACTTCTCAGGCCCTGCCTTAGGCTATGTTTCTACCCGTATCAAGATGGGTGAAACCATGAACGTTATCGCCATTGCGAAAGCAGGTGGCAAGCTGTATAAAGCCGAGCAGCAAGTTAAAGTAACGATCGGTGGTTGTGGTGGTTAATCCCCCATCCAGACACTGACACAAACTGAATAAAAAGGAATGTATTATGAGCATCAAAATTCGTGTTCGCGGCAAGGTAAGAGGCGGCATCGCTGAAATCAAAGCATTAATGAAGCACCCAATGGAGTCAGGCCGCCGTATCAACAAGAAAACGGGCAAGCCTTATCCGCCCAAGTTCATCCAGAATGTGGAAGTTGCCGTAAACGGCACAAAGGCTGTTGATGCCCAATGGTCTGGCGCAGTATCCACTAACCCTTACATGGCCGTCAAAGTCAAAGCCAACAAGGGTGATGAAGTTGTTATCAATGTGGTTGATAACACAGGTGAAAAAGGTTCTGCCAAATTCAAACTGAAGTAAGTTTCACCGTTAAGCACGGGCTTAAGCCCGTGCGCCCTACACAAAATACATGCGTTCAAAGCTCTCGGACGGAGGACACCTCAAATGAAAAAAATGCTATGGATGACTGCACTGTCTGCAGGGGCTGTTGTCGTTGCAACTAACGCCTACGCTGGCAGCAATGTAGATCCTGAAACGGATCGCAAGCAGTTAGTCGAATTTCTCATGGCCAAAGCGCCTAAAGTACCCTTTGAAGACTATCGTCTCGGCGCTTATATCTACAGTGCCGACAAACGGTCGCAATACGAAGCCGTTAACGAATTCCCGCCTTATCTTGATCACATTGATGCCGGTGAAGCGCTATGGGAAAAAGATAAGGCGATTTATGAAAAATGTTTTGGATCGGATGTATCCAAAATTCGTCCCAAGTACCCTTATTTTGATGACGACCGAGGTGAGGTAATCACCCTGGAGTTAGCAATCAATGAATGCCGGAAAAATGCCGGTCTAAAACCTTTCAAATGGGCAAAAGGTGATATTGCTAAGTTGAGTGCCTACCTTGCCTATAATGCACGCGGACAGAAAATCAATGTCTCTATCAACTCTGAAGGGGCTAAAAAAGCTTATAACGCAGGGCGTGATCTATTTACCAAACCACGCGGCCAGCTGAATCTGTCCTGCGCCAAGTGTCATGCCTATAATCCTGGACGCCGTGCTCGTGCCAACACCCTCTCACCGGCATTGGGACACACAACCCACTTCCCGGTCTACCGGGCTAAGTGGTCTGATCTGGGGACACTCCATCGCCGTTATAATGGGTGTATGAAAAATATGCGCTGGGATCCCAAAACGGTGGGTGGGCCTCAATCCGTTGCCTTCCGTAACCTGGAGTTCTTTGAAGCCTATCTATCCAATGGTTTGGAGATCGACGGACCGGATTATCGTGAATAATATAGCGATCCATAATCTTTAAGTAAAAAGCTATCTCTCATAGCACTAACCGCAGCATAAGCTGCGGTTAGTTTATTAAACACTTCCTGCTTTAAGCACTGCATAAACCACTAAGAATGCAGTCAGATCTTTTAAAGATTAAGAAACCAATCGATCCCGCTAGCGATGAAAGATACAACCTG
>DQVN01000128.1 GCA_015661715.1 Sulfurivirga caldicuralii | reverse complement strand
TTGAATTCTTCGGGATAACGCGGATTGCTCATGGCACCTCCTAGTGGGCCGTATTATGAGGCCAGGAGGTGTCTACGAAACTAGGGGCGATTCAGGATACCTATTTGATGTCAGTCATATTATGGAGAAGAAAAAAGGAAAAAAGATATGGATATAAAGACTTTTGGACAACTGATCGACTGGACGCGCGATCTGCACTCACATCTGGCGAGCTGTCTGTCCCATTGCGCAACAACGCACGAGGAAGAACGGGCCCGTGCGCTTTTGGATTATCTGGCAGCTCATGAATCGGAAATAGAGCGGATCGTAAACGAGTTTGAGCGCCAGGGAGATGCGAAGGCTCTGGAGACCCGAGTTATCGACTACCTCTCTCATAACCCGATCAAAACTCACCGAACCTGCGACGAGCCCTACGCAAAGCTGGATTTTGCTGGCATCTCCCGCGAGGTCTTTGACTTCCACGATCAGATTATTGATCTCTACAAGACACTGGTTGGAAAGGCCGAGATTCCAGAAGCAAAGGAACTGCTGGAATCACTGTTGACCATGGAGCAGAACGAATCCATGCGTCTCGCTCGCCAGGTAGGGCGCATGGACGACCTTTAAAGCAACCAAATAGATCGAGAGGCCAGGGTAAGCGGTAGTGATCACACCTGAAAGACGGGTGCGAACCCACCGCCTGGGGTACGAAAGTTAGTGGCCTGGCCTTGGTAAACCCGTGCGGCGGAAAGCAGAAGTTGCCCAGCATAGGTGTACAAACGGATATCGACCTTTCTGGTGGTGACCGTGCCATCCACTCTCAGCGTGCGTTCTCCGGCGGGAACGAAGTTCTGCGCGATGTAATCACCCTTCAGGATCTCTTCGAAAACGCGGCGGGTTAGTTTTTCGCCCCGATAGACGCCCTTGCTGCCATGGCCCGCTACCGGTTTGAAAAACAGTTTACGCCGGTTGCTCCACAACTCCGCCTCATCACTTGCTGAAACCAGCCGGGTCTTCGGTACAGCTCTATCCAGAAATCCTGCCTCGGTTTCACTCAGGCCCCAGTCGCGCAGGGTTTGGGCATCAGATAGCAGGATCAGGTTCCGTTTGTCGGCCATAAGCGCATGGGCGCGTGGATTGGGCGTGACGACCGCCGCGCCGTCGAGGTAGGCGCACCTCAGCGCCCCAAGAGCCGGGGCCTCCAAGGCAAAATCCACCAGGCGGTTGTACACCATGTCGATAGGCTTGCCGTGGGCGCTCAGGGCACCATCAACATACTCAAGCTCCGATGGGTCGAGGATCAAGGTCTCTATGCCTCTGGCCTGGAATAACTGCTGGGCCAGTTGGAATTCCGGGAACATAAACTGGGATTCTGGGGTATCGTCCACAATGGCCAGGCAACCGGGCGTCGAGTCGCCACCTTGCCGTTGCCATTCCTGCTGGAACATGGCAAACACTGCGTCCTCGAACCCATCCAGTGCCCGGTTGGTGCCAGCGGTCTGCTGGGACGGGTCACAGCATCGGTGTTGTGCCCGGGCCAATACCGTGTTCAGAAATGCGCCGCCGGCGTTGGTGTTGATTTCGATCAGCTGAGGCCCGTTCTCGCCCAGGTGAAAGTCGTAGCCCATGAAGGCCCCGATGGGGCCTGGATCAAAACCGGCGATGTCCGGCGCCCAGGACAGAGCTCTTTCCCGGTAGGACGGAAGCTCGGCAGCCGATTCGATCGCCTGAACGATCCGCTCCATCGTCGCGATGTCCGCCTGGGGTACAAAAACCGGTGTGTTTGAAAAGAAATGATGGATCTCGGGAGTGGCCGGCGCCTCGTTCCCAGTGTCTGAAAACTGCTTCTGGAGGCTGTCAGTGAGCGCTTTTCGGTCAAGGGTGATGCAGTAACACTGCCGGTTGAGCTGGTCGGCGTGGGTTTTGGTTGTTCGCTGGTTTTCCTGGGGCACGTCTTGCATTGGTCGTCCTTGGTCATTGTGAATCGTTCCACCTTGATTCTGGTCAAACGAATGCATGTTTCGCAACTGTTTTCAGGCCTGTTTCAGCTTGGTGTGATGGACTGCCAAGTAATGACCATGCCTGTTCGGGATCTTGCTTACCGGGCGAGGAGATCTTACTGAAACCCTCTGACCAAAAAGGGCACGCTATGAAACATTCGTTTCGCAAGCAGTGTATTGCTGGTATTACGGCCAGTGTCGCTATGAGTTTTTCGCTGATGGTGGCCGCAGACACGAACCGGGCATTTGTTCCCATGGGCACAGCGGATGCCGTCGGCGTTATTGATCTGGAAAACCGCAAGGTGACGTCGTCCATTGGCGGCACCCTGAATACCCACGGTTCGGCACTGACCCCGGATGGCCGGCATCTGGTGGTGGGTAGTTTGTCGGCGCATGATCGTCAGGAGCCGGTTAGTCGCCCCGAAGCCGTATCAGAAGATGAACACGCCGCTCATCATGGGGGCGGGCAGTCTACTGAATTGGAAGCAGGGAGTACCGGGCTGCTCTATTTGGTGAACACGGCCACAAAGACGATTGACCGCAAACTGGAAGTGCCGGGGCTGGTGCACCATGTGCTGGTGACTTCCGACAGTCGCTATGCCGTTTCCACGCATCCTGCCAGTGGCAGCATCAGCGTTGTGGATCTGGATTCCGGTCAGTTGGTCAAAACTGTGGCGACGGGGCCGGCCCCCAACTATCTGGTGCAAACCGACGACGGCCAATCCCTTCTGGTCAGCAATACCGGTAATGGCACGGTCAGCGAAGTGGATACCGAGCACTGGTTCGTCGAGCGCAACCTGCGGGTTGGCGGCAACCCAGAGCATCTGGTGCTTGCCCCCGGCAACCAGCGGCTCTACGTGAATGATGCTGCATCCGGCCAGGTTCTTGTCATTGAGCTTGCCAAAGGCGCGGTGGCGGACCGGTACGAGGTTGGGGAGGCGCCCCATGGCGTTGGCTTGAGCGCAGATGGCCAGACCCTCTATGCCACCAGCCAGGGCGGCAACCAGGTGGTCCGGATTGAGCTAGCCAGCGGCGCCCGCCACAGCAGGCCGCTGGCTCCTGCGCCCTATCATCTTGCGGTCTCTCCCTACGATGGCCAGCTACTGGTGACCAGTCGGGCAGAGAACAAGCTTTGGGTGCTCGACCCGGAATCCCTCGATGTGGTTGATGAGATCGCGCTGAGCGGCATAGGCCATCAGATATCCCTTGAAGCCCATTAGTACTCTGTTCTGACACTGTTTTTTTCGCAAAGGAACCGCTCATGGATCGACGCTTTAAAATTACCTTGGCAATATTTGCCGTTATCGCACTGGTTTTACTCTGGGGAGAACACAAGGTTCATCTGCTTGGCGCCTTGCCCTGGCTGATACTGCTTGCTTGTCCGCTGATCCATATTTTTATGCACGGAGGGCATGGAGGACATGGAGGACATAACCACCAGGCAGAGCAACCGGGAAAGAGTGGAGAGCAGCGTGATGACTGATGGTGCATCGGATTATGGCCTTTGGAGCCTAGTGGTGCTGAATTCGGCGATTTTCATATTCTTCGCCTTCAGTTTTTTCAAACCGCAGACCCGCCGGGACTGGCGTTCGTTTGGTGCCTTCAGCGCATTTCTGGTGGCACTGTTCACCGAGATGTACGGGTTCCCGCTGACGCTCTACTTCCTCTCCGGCTGGCTGCAGAGCCAGTATCCCGACGTGAACTGGTTGGCTCACGACAGTGGCCACTTGCTGGAAATGCTGTTTGGTTGGAGGGGTTCCCCACACTTTGGGCCGTTTCATCTCTTGAGCACAGTGTTTATTGGCCTCGGGTTTTATCTGATTGCGGCTGGCTGGCGTACCCTGTATGCCGCGCAAAAGGCAGGGCAGTTGGCCACAACCGGCCTTTATGCCCACGTTCGCCACCCTCAGTATTCCGGCTTCGTGCTCATCATGTTCGGTTTTCTGCTGCAGTGGCCAACGCTGCTGACGCTGGCCATGTTCCCGGTGCTGGTGTGGATGTACTCGCGCCTGTCTATTCACGAGGAGCGTGAAACAGAAAAAGCGTTCGGCTCCGATTGGCGGGCCTATGCAGCCAGAACTCCACGTTTTATTCCGCGATTGAGGAATTTGAGGCGCAAGGAAATCGAGGAACAAGAATGATGCATGGGGCAACTATCTCAGTAGGCGTTCTTGCAGTCGCACTAATCAGCGGCTGCGGTAAACAGACGGTGGATGACCGCTGGTACACACAGGCTGAGGTCGAGCGCGGCGCAGTGGTGTTCGACGACAACTGCGCAAGCTGCCATGGCGGCAATGCCCAAGGCGCTTTCAATTGGAAAAAGACTCTGAAGGATGGCTCTTACCCGCCGCCACCGCTCAACGGAACAGGTCATGCCTGGCACCATTCCTTCGACACGCTGATGGGTACAATTAGTCAAGGTGGCGCCCCCATGGGTGGGAAAATGCCGGCCTTCGCAGACGAGCTCTCCAGGGACGATCAAAAAGCCGCTATCGCCTATTTCCAGAGCAAATGGGACAAGCGGATCTATGAGGCATGGTCTGAAAGGAGTGGGCTCTGATTTCTCTGGGTAATCAGACGATTAACTCAAGGAGGCAGCGTATGAAATGCTTATGGGTGGTGGCTTTTCTAAGTGTTTTTCCGGGCAGTGCGCTGGGTGGTGCGCCCTCGGCGGAATCATTGATTGAGGGGATGGAGGCCACCCTGTGGTCGGACAGCAACCACGGCCGTTTCACCATGCGTATCGAAACCGAATACTGGACCTGGGAACCGGACCTGGAGGCCTGGATGGTTCGGCAGGTTTAAGATGGAATTATAGCGAGGGCGG
>DQVN01000078.1 GCA_015661715.1 Sulfurivirga caldicuralii | reverse complement strand
CTTGTTTTCTTTCATGGCCGTCAACGGCTTATCCAAATCGATTGCCGCCGCTTTGAACTGGCCACGGAAACCGGTCGAAACCACCGGCCGGTAGAAATTGCCGCGGGATGCCTCCTGAATGGGGGTACGAATCTCGCGGATGAAGGCATCAATCTCGTCAAAGAAGTAGTTAAGGTTATCTGCTAAAGTGCGTAGCACCCCTTTATCCCGAAACAGCACAATGCGCTCTTCCAGATTTCCCTGGGAGCCCTTTTCAATCAAACTAGCCACTTCCCCTAAAGCCTGGCGCACTTTAATAACATGAATGAAAATCATCCAGGCAAACAGAAAATTGAGCAACCCCAGCAAAGTCATCCAAGAAAACTCACCTTCGAGGACACGGAATAGCTCAACGATTACAAATAACAGGAGAGAGGCATAGTTGGCATACTGAATCCTCTCCAGCGAGGACCAGTTCTTAAAGACTGAAAACAAACTCATCATAACGCTTCCTCTCTTGTGCCAACAAATTGTTCAAATACTGCTCAGAAGCCGCCATACCCCCTCGCTGCTCCTCAGCCCGCAGGGTGGCATATAACGATTCTATTTTGGGCAGCGCATCATCTTTGGGGGCACGTCGATCAGAGTGATAACCCACGATATTGCCGGTATCATCAAAGGTTGGGGTGACATGGGCAAATACCCAGTAGTATCCCCCCTGTTTAGTACGATTCTTCACATAACCCCAAAATTCTTCACCGTGCTGTATGTGTGTCCACAACAACTTAAACACCACCTTAGGCATCTCTGGATGGCGCACAATATTATGCGGCTGTCCGATCAGCTCCTCTTCGCTGTACCCGGCCACCTCACAAAATGCCTTATTGGCATATTTGATGGTGCCATGGGGGTCCGTTTTGGACACCAGGATGATATCCTCCGGAAATGTGATGCGATCTGACATGATGCTCCTTCCTGTGCAAAAATGCTGTCGACAACCTATGCAAACTTAATGCCAAAAGGATAGATCCGTGAAATCTTTTCTTAAACGCAACCTACCCTGGCTACTGCTCTTCGTCCTGCTTTGGAGCGGCATACGCTTCTGGCAACAGGCGGACATGGCCGAAGGGCCGCTGCCGGTACACAGCTTGCCCACCCTGGCGGGCACCACCTTAGATTTGACGGCGCTGGACAAACCCCTGCTGCTTCACTTTACCGCCAGCTGGTGTCCCATCTGCCAGTTGCAGCATGGCACGATGCAAGCCCTATCTCAACGCTGGACAGTGGTGCAAATTATTACACAAAGCGGTGACAGACCGGCAATGATTGCCTATGCCGAAGAACATGGCATACCGCTGGATCGAGCTATTCCCGACCCGGACGGTCAGATCCTAAAAATTTTTGGCGCCAATGCCGTGCCCGCCGATTTTTTCGTCGGACATGACAATAGCATTTCCTTCCACGAAATGGGCTATACCACGCGCTTGGGGTATGAAATCCGCCTGATGCTGAGCCGATGAGCAGAGATATTGTTTATGCAACACGCGATGCGCACGGACTGATTGAGGTGCGCGAAAGCTACAGTGGCGCAATACGCACCCTACACTTTGGCAACGATATCGAGCAAAGCCGTTACGACCTCAACGCCCCGTTCACGCTGGGTTTTGAATACTTGCAAGTCGGTTTCGATCGGCTGATGGCGATCCAGCCCGCTACCTTGCTCAGCCTGGGCCTTGGCGGCGGACGGCTGAATACCCAACTGCTCTATGCCCTGCCCCATTGCCGGCAAACAGTTGTAGAGCTGCGACCCGCCGTTATCCACATCGCCCGGGAGTGGTTTCATTTGCCGGAGGCGGCAAACCTTGCCGTGGTGCAGGGCGACGCCTTCGAGTACATCTCCACCTGCCGCAAACACTTCGATGCCATCTTTATCGATCTGTATGACGGGCAAGGCATGCCGCCCATTTTCGCAACACCCGCATTTTTCGAGGAAGTACTACGCTGCACCACCACTATTTTGATAAATATCTGGCAAAGTGATAACGCTTTTAAGGCACTACTGCGTTCCTGGCTGGTGCAACAGCCCCATCTCACACTCAAACGGCATCGGATACAATCCAGCCCCAACTGGCTTATGGAGATCACCGTCAATGGCGCTACTAACCCTGCATGATATTACCTATGCGCTAGGGGACAAGCCCCTGCTGGATCATCAGGATTTCGAGGTCGAACCCCGGGAACGTATTGCCCTGGTAGGACGCAACGGCGAAGGCAAGTCCACTTTGGTGAAAATTCTTCATGGGCAGATCGTACCGGATGAGGGCGAACGCATTGTTCAGGAGGGCATCCACATCGCCATGATGCCCCAGGAAGTCCCCGAGCACCTGCCTGGCAGTGTTTACGACCAGATTGCCGCTGGCGCAGGCGAAGTGGGCGAGCTGCTCAAACATCACCACGCTTTAAGCCAACATTTGGCGGCGCGCCCAAATGACAAAGCCCTGCTGGCGGAACTGGAACAGGTGCAAAAAGCGCTGGAAGCCCGTGATGGCTGGCGTTTGAACGCTCAGGTGGATAAGGTCATTACCGAAATGAACCTGCCCGCTGACAAACCATTCGATGCCCTCTCCGGCGGAGTGAAACGCCGGGTTCTGTTAGGCCAGGCCCTGGTGCAACAGCCGGATATCCTGCTACTGGACGAGCCCACCAACCATCTGGATATTCCCGCCATTCAG
The DNA here is from genome assembly GCA_015661715.1 of Sulfurivirga caldicuralii. Classification (GTDB taxonomy): domain Bacteria; phylum Pseudomonadota; class Gammaproteobacteria; order Thiomicrospirales; family Thiomicrospiraceae; genus Sulfurivirga; species Sulfurivirga caldicuralii_A. The sequence continues at coordinate 6,566 of DQVN01000078.1, read as the reverse complement.
TGGCTGGAAAAATTTCTGATCAATCTGGATATCGCCCTGGTCTTTATTACCCACGACCGCGCCTTTCTCGATACTCTGGCCACCCGAATCGTCGAGCTGGACCGTGGTCGGCTACGTAGCTATCCCGGTAGCTGGCAAACCTATCTTCAACGCCAGGCGGATGCGCTGGCCGCAGAAGAAAAAGCCAATGCCGAATTTGACAAAAAATTGGCCCAAGAAGAAGCCTGGATCCGCCAGGGCATTAAAGCACGCCGTACCCGCAATGAAGGACGGGTACGTGCCCTTAAGGCATTACGGGAAGCCGCGGCCAACCGGCGCAAACGTAAAGGCCAGGCCAGTATCACCGTCAATGCGGCCGAAGCCTCCGGCAAAAAAGTCATTGAAGTCGAACATCTCCATTACACCCTGGATGGCCAACCCATTGTGCAGGATTTATCTACCTTGATTCTACGGGGAGACAAGGTCGGCATTATCGGACCCAATGGCTGCGGCAAAACCACACTGCTGAAACTATTGCTGGGGCAGATCAAACCGGACAAGGGCAAAGTCAAATTGGGTACTCGACTGGAGATTGCCTACTTCGATCAGCACCGCGAACAGCTGGATCCCACCATGAGCGTGGTGGACGCCGTGGCAGACAAATCCGACTGGGTACAGATTGGCGAGCGTAAGGTGCATGTGATGCGCTATATTCAGGACTTTCTCTTCTCACCCGACCGTGCCCGACAGCCCGTTTCCGCCCTCTCCGGCGGAGAGCGCAATCGGCTGTTGCTGGCCCGGGTATTCGCCCGCCCTTCCAACCTGCTGGTGCTGGACGAACCCACCAATGACCTGGATATGGAAACCCTGGCGCTACTGGAGGACAAGCTATTGGAATACCCGGGCACTTTGTTACTGGTAAGCCATGACCGCGCCTTTATCGACAATGTGGTCACCAGCACGCTGGTGTTCGACGCACCAGGCGTGGTCAATGAATATGTGGGCGGTTATACCGATTGGGTGCGTCAGCGTCCCGCCCAATACGAAGAGGCCTGGCAGCCCCGCAAAAAACGCACGCAAACGCAAACGCAAACGCAAACAGGCACCCTCTGCAAATCCCGGCGCAAAGCACAAGCCCCTAAACTGAGCTTCAAAGAACAACGGGAATACGATACCCTGCCAGCGCGTATTGAACAGTTGGAAGCACAAATATCGGATCTACAAATCCATATGAGCCAACCGGAAGTGTTTCAGGACCCAAAGGCCATCCAAACGGCCCAAGCCCGCCTGGCCGAGCTGGAAGCCGAGCTGGAAGATGCTTTTGCGCGCTGGGAAGCGCTGGAAACCAAACATCAGGCCTGGTTAAAAACGAAACGGCAAAATACTTCCACCTGAGTCCAACCTATAGGGCACAACCACCGCACGCAAGCGTTCACATCACTGTCCCATCAACGCCGTTCAGGCGGTTTATCCGCCGGATCCTGATCAGATGCTGGCAGCGCTGGAGGCGCGGTCGACTCACGGCTAATCACCTCCCCCTCGATAATGACCGTCGTCTGGCCGGCCCCCTGCGCTACCGAACGGCTGACCAGCTTTGCCGCTAGCCAACGCCGCAAAGGCGGCATTAACAGGGCCAACCCCAACCCATCGGTCAAAAACCCGGGCACCAACAACAGCATGCCCCCTACAATGATCAAACCACCTTCTGCCAATGTCAGCGCCGGACGCACCCCCTGGGCGATCTGCACCTGTAGCTGCTGTAAGGTCATCAACCCCTGAGAACGCATCAGCGCCGCCCCCACAATCGCGGTGAAGATAGTCAGCAAAATGGTGGGCAACGCACCGATAACCCCGCCCACCTGAATCAGCACATACAGCTCCACCGCCGGCACCAGCAGCAGCATCAGAAAAAGCGTTCTGAACATGCACACATCTCCTTGAGCACCCTTGTTTAGGGCATTGTAGTCAATTTGTTCACCTGCGCCGACTTCATTCCTTAGCATCAATAGTCAGCCTCATCATCTCCTCCCATAAAATATTTATAACTGCCGACCCACCCGCCGCATCAAAGGTGCAAGCGAAAATAATACTCAGTAAGATAGACAGATCATTACAGCCGGAGAAGGATCCATGATGGGGCGTTTAATGTATTTGCTGGCAGGCCTGCTGCTTACCTTGTCGGTTTGGGCTGACACAGATCCGATCGATGTGGACAAGGCCTTTCAGTTTGAGGGCGTCACCCTGGAAAACGGTCAGCCGGTAGCACGCTGGTCCATTGCCGAGGACTATTACCTCTACCGAGAACGTTTTCGCTTTGCCGCGGATCCGGGTAGCGTGACCGCCCATTATCCACCGGCCAAAATCAAAGATGATCCCATTTTCGGCAAAACCCCGGTCTATGAACAGGCGGTAGCCATTCCACTGACCCTTCACGGGGCCAGCGGCCCGGTGAATCTGACCATCCAGTATCAGGGTTGCTGGGAAGGTGGCGTCTGCTATCCGCCGCAAACCCGCAAGGTGACCCTGACTCTGCCGGAAAAGCCCAAAACGGATGTCGCAACCGACAATAACAATCCCCTGGCGGCGATCAGCGCACTCATCGCCCCCGATGCGCAACAAACCGGTCCCTTACCCGTCGATGAAGCCTTTGTTTTCACCCACACGCAGACAGGCGATACCCTGACGCTAAGCTGGCAGATCCAGCCACAATATTATTTGTACCAGGACAAAATCCAGCTCATTCCCTCAGGCGGTTTGCAACTGGGCGATTTTCAATTGCCCAAAGCTAAGATAAAAGACGACCCCATCTTTGGTAAAACACCGGTTTATTACGACCGCCTCGCCTTTGAAGTTCCCCTCCGCGGCAGCGGCACCTTGACCGTCAAATATCAAGGTTGTTGGGATGGCGGTGTCTGCTATCCGCCGGTAGTAAAAACCCTCACCATCCGAGCGTCCGGCAACGCGCTCCAGAATGTTCCGACACAAGCGGCTGACAAACGCACCACCAGCGCACAGCAAGCGCTTTCGGAAACCGACCAGATTGCCAATGCGTTAAAAGAAAAAGGGTTCTGGTTTGTCATCGGCGCATTTTTTCTCTTCGGCCTGTTGCTCACCTTCACCCCCTGCGTCCTGCCGATGATCCCCATTCTCTCCAGCATTATCGTCGGCCAGGGCCCGCAGCTGACCACCGGCAAAGCATTCCTCCTCTCATCGGTGTATGTGCTCGCCATGGCGCTCACCTATACACTGGCCGGGGTGCTGGCCGGACTGTTTGGCGCCAACTTGCAGGTTGCCCTGCAAAACCCTTGGGTATTGGGCGCTTTTGCGTTGGTCTTTGTGGCCCTGGCGTTGTCCATGTTCGGCTTCTATGAGCTGCAGCTACCCGCGAGCCTACAAACCCGCCTCAACGCCCTGGCCAACAAACAGCAAGGCGGCACCCTGACCGGCGTGGCCATTATGGGCGCCCTGTCAGCCTTGATTGTCGGCCCCTGCGTCGCCCCGCCGCTGGCTGGCGCCTTGATCTATATCGGCCAGACAGGCGACGCCTTGCTAGGGGGCAGCGCCCTGTTCGCCATGAGTCTGGGTATGGGGGTCCCTCTGATCATCGCCGGTACGCTGGGGGGTAAATACCTGCCCCATGCCGGTGGCTGGATGGATACAGTCAAAGCCATCTTTGGTGTCGTCATGCTGGGGCTGGCGCTGTGGATCGCCGAGCGCATCCTGCCCTTCTGGCTGGTGGTCACCCTGTCAGCCATGCTGCTGATCGTCTCGGCAGTCTATATGGGTGCCCTGGAGGCCACCACAAGCAAGTCGGGATGGGCGAAACTGTGGAAAGGCCTCGGGCTGGTGCTGTTGATCTGGGGTGTGCTGTTGCTGATCAGCGTCGCCCGCGGCACCCCCGACCTGCTTACGCCGCTGAAAAACCCAGGTGCTACGACAGGGGCAACACCAAGCCTTAAGATCAATTTCAAGCCGATTAATTCACTGGATGACCTGCAAGCCTATCTGGGCCAGGGTCAGCCGGTACTGCTGGACTTTTATGCCGACTGGTGCATTTCCTGCAAGGAAATGGAGCGTTTCACCTTTTCCGACCCTCAAGTCCAGGCACGGATGAGCCAATTCATCACCCTCAAGGCGGATGTCACCGACAATCGACCGGAACACAAGGCGCTGATGCAGGCGCTGGGTATCATCGGCCCACCGGCCATTCTGTTCTTCGATCCACAGGGCCAGGAAATCCGCTCCTTGCGGGTGGTTGGCACTAAAACAGCGGATGAGTTCGCCGCCATACTGCGCCAGGCGTTGGCGACACGGGGGTCCCCCTAATTTTTTGTCGGCCGATTTTTTCCCGACAAAAAGCCTTAAATTCTCGTGTTTTTGGCGCATTTTCCTGCATTTTGGCATAAAATGGCCTCAACAGACGAGGATTTGCCCATGCGCAGACTACTGGTACTCAATGGCCCCAATCTCAACCTGCTCGGCACCCGCGAACCGGATCAGTATGGCGAGCTGACGCTGGGCGAGATTGTGGAACAACTGGAAAACCTGGCCGATGTTTATCAGCTGCGGCTGGATCATTTCCAGAGCAATAGCGAGGCCGAGTTGATCGAGCGTATCCACCAGGCCCGCGACGAGGGCATCGATTTCATCATCATCAATCCCGCCGCCTTCACCCACACATCGGTTGCGCTGCGGGATGCGCTGGCGGCGGTGGCCATCCCCTTTATCGAAATCCACATCAGCAATGTCTATCGTCGCGAGCCTTTCCGTAAACACAGTTATTTTTCCGACCTGGCCGTGGGCGTGATCGCCGGGCTGGGCCCCCAAGGTTATCTGCTTGCCCTGCAGGCAGCCGTTGAACAGATGCAATAAAGAGGATCCACCCATGGATTTACGCTCCATCCGCAAGCTATTGGAAATCGTTCAGGCACACGATATTGCCGAAATCGAAATCAAAGAAGGTGATACCAATATCCGTATTACCAAACAGAAAGAACCGGTCATCATGCAGGTGCCGACCCAACATATCGCCCCCACCGTACCAACGGCGCCCAGCACTGCCGCCCCTGCGTCTGCTTCTACTGCTGACGCCGACCCGGCCCCCACCAACGCACCGGCTGAAGAAAGCGGCCATGTGGTCAAATCTCCCATGGTGGGCACCTTCTATGCCGCCCCAGCCCCCGATGCAGAACCGTTTGTCCAGGTGGGCGACCATGTGGATGTGGGGGATACCCTGTGCATTATCGAGGCGATGAAGATCATGAACCCCATCGAGGCCGAAGTGGCCGGTACCATCAAAAAGATTCTGGTGAACAACGCCGATCCGGTCGAGTTCGGCCAGCCACTGTTCATCATTGAGCAGGATTGAGCGGAGGCTGTATGATCGAAAAGATTCTGATCGCCAACCGCGGGGAAATCGCCCTGCGTATTTTGCGTGCCTGCCGGGAGATGGGCATTAAAACCGTGGCCGTCCATTCGGAAGCGGACAAAAACCTCAAGCATGTGCTGCTGGCAGATGAGTCCGTCTGTATCGGCCCGGCAGCCTCCACCGACAGCTATCTCAACCAGCCGGCCATTATCGCTGCGGCAGAAGTGACGGATGCGGAAGCCATTCACCCAGGCTATGGCTTTCTCGCCGAAAACGCCGATTTTGCTGAAAAGGTGGAGAACTCCGGCTTTATTTTTATCGGTCCTCGCCCTGAGACCATCCGCCTGATGGGGGATAAGGTCTCCGCCATCAAAGCCATGCAAGCGGCGGGCGTGCCCACGGTGCCCGGCTCCGGTGGCCCTTTAGGTGAGGATGACGAGGAAAACAGACGCATCGCCCGGGAAATCGGCTACCCTGTGATCATCAAAGCCGCAGGCGGCGGTGGCGGACGGGGCATGCGCGTGGTGCATACCGAATCCAACCTGCTCAAAGCCATCCAGATGACCAAGACTGAGGCGGCGGCCGCTTTCGGCAACCCCGAGGTCTACATGGAAAAATTTCTGGAAAACCCGCGCCACATCGAGATCCAAGTGCTCTCCGACGGTCAAGGCAACGCCATCCACCTGGGCGAGCGGGACTGCTCCATGCAGCGCCGCCACCAGAAAGTGGTGGAAGAAGCCCCCGCCCCCGGCATCACAGACGCGCAGCGTCAGCGCATCGGGGATGCCTGTGTCCAAGCCTGCCTGGACATCGGCTACCGGGGCGCGGGCACCTTCGAGTTCCTATATGAAAACGGCGAATTCTATTTCATCGAGATGAACACCCGTCTGCAGGTGGAGCATCCGGTCACCGAACAGGTCACCGGTATCGACCTGGTGCGCGCCCAGATTGAAATCGCCATGGGCAAACCCCTGTCCATCCAACAGGAAGAGGTGTTAATCCGTGGCCATGCCATTGAATGTCGCATCAATGCCGAAAACCCGGCTGCCAACTTTATGCCCTCCCCCGGGGAAATCAAACGGCTGCACCTGCCTGGCGGGCTGGGCGTGCGCTGGGACAGCCATATTTACACCGGCTATAGCGTTCCCCCCCATTATGACTCCATGATCGGCAAGCTGATCACCCACGGTGAAAACCGGGAGGTAGCCATCGCGCGAAT
>DQVN01000143.1 GCA_015661715.1 Sulfurivirga caldicuralii | reverse complement strand
TTCCCTGCGGGCTTTGGTCATGGCTTAATCTCCTTCATTCAAAAGCATAGCAGCCTGGCAAGGGCCGGGCAACAAATTTTGGGTGTCCTTTTTTGGTGTCCTTTTTTTTTGGGTGTCCTTTTTTCGGTTCCACACAAATTTTGGGTGTCCTTTTTTGTTGGTTTTTGTCCTTTTTTTGGGGCAATAAAAAACCCCCACAGTAAACTGCGGGGGTCAAAGGGTTTACCAACAGCTCTCGCCGTAGTAAATGATGACTACCGGTGTGCTGGTTAGGCGAAGTTAGCCGCTGTCAGAACATCTGCACCCACATTATTCAGGATACCGATTAGTTCGACAGTATCATCACCTCCAGCAGTACCATCATTACCTACAATGCTCACTTGGTAAACATAGCCATTATTACCGTTGTAACCTACTACTGTGTAATTACCGTTGGCAATATCAGCATTTGTTCCACCATTGGTCAACACAGCATTCAAGGCAGCAACCAATGATGCATCAGAGTTTGGATTTGCAATCGATACACCACTATTTCCTAAAGAGTGGATTTCAATTACATCTCCATTGGTAAGCCCGCTCACTTTATTTGCACAATCCGCTACATAATAAACAGCTGTCACAATGCTGGCATTATTAACTTGAGAGACAAGCTGATCATCTGTCCCAAAACCATTGATTGTGACAACACCCGTAGCATTATCTATTGAAGTATTATCTATGGTGATGACATCTTGCCCACCATTCAGATTAACTGTAAAGTTCTGAGTGCCGCCATTGACAAGATCAATTGTGATCTGATCATTACCAGCAGTGTCGTTTATATTAAGTGCCTCAATAAGACTTACACCACCAAATACAACACCTGTCAGGTCAAGTGTATTACCAGACATGTTAATGGTGAGTGTTTCATTTCCAGCAGCATTACCATCAATCGCATTGATTGCACCGATGAAGAAGTTTTCACTTACAGTCAATGCAACACCGGCGTTCAATGTGACATCATCAAAGTTACCAGCTGTAATTGTCCAATTGGACGCATCATAGCTTTGTGTAAAGACCAGATCAGTTGTTGCACTACCCACCCATGTCACCTGGTCAGCCGTGTTAACAGATGTAGCATCAAACGTAATTGAGCGGTTTGTTGCTGCTGCCGATACATCAATTGAATCAAATCCACTGATTGTAGTGTTAGTCAGGTTCATATTGGCATCCTGCAACAAAGTGAGATTCGAGTCACCCGAACCTGTAATAGTAGTAAACTGTATTGCAGTCAAACCACTTGCACCAGAGCCATCCAACCGCAATGTCTGATTTGTGCCACCAAGGGTAACCACATCAATATCAGTTACACCTCCTGCACGCACTGCAGCCCCAAGGTCAACACTATCATTAAAATTCAACTGAGTAATGGCACCTGCAGTTGCCTCACCAGTGATAGTAGTTACATTGGCGATATCAGCCGCATCCAGCGTCACTGTTTTAGATCCAGTGTCAAATCCTAGTAGATCTAAGTCAAGTGTATCACCACCCCCTCCAAAATTAAGTTGCACATTACTTAAATCATAGGTTCCAGTTCTCAACTGAACCGTATCTGCACCACCGCCCAGATTAATCTGCTGTAATGAGTTGAAATGTTGCTGATTAAATGTAACTATTGAAACTATATTGTTATTTTCATTCAATATCTCAATATTATTAAATGTGGTACCGGTAAAGTTAATACCTCCACCTTGAAAATTAACAGTCTGATTCACACCCGCTACACCATTAATCTGGGTTACGGTATTAAAATCTCCTGCACCCAAGATAATGCCTTCCAACGCATTATCCATATTGATGATTTCAATATTGGCCAATAACGCTAGATCTACTGCGGGATTACCCGTATTGGTCAAGCTCATGTTTTCATTAGCTGCTGCTGTACCAGACAGGTTAAGGGTATCGGTACCGCCTAAACCATTAATGGTTGAACCGACCTGCTGACCAATTTGTACATTGATGGTGTCGTTCTGGTTGGTAACTGGGGCAACATTATTCACACCATCAAAGCCTGTTGTGGTGTTGAACCCTGCTGCCTGAGCGGTAAAGGTAATTCCTCCTGCCGGGAAACCAAGATCCGCTTCGGTCAGGCTGGTTACACCTTCAAGCTTGACGCGGAAGTCGTTGTTGTCAAGTGTGCCGTCTACATTAACATCAACCCACAGGATCTGCTCATCTTGCTGGAAAACAATATCAGGTGTGGCATCAGTCGTTGTCAGTGCACCTTGTGCCAATGCAAAGGTAGCCCGGTTACCTGCCCAGTTAGTACTGGACACTGCTTCTGCTGCATCAATGATACCATTACCGTTGGTATCTAGCGCACCCATTACCTGGTGCACATCAATGACGTCTGAGCCTGACTGGAAGCCTTTGATGACGTCCATGTCTCGATCGGACTGGGCTACTTGACTATAGACGATACGGTCATTACCCCCTTTTGTCAGATCAATGACATCGGCCCCATTCATGTTGGCTGCAATGAAGGTGTCGTTGCCCTGACCCAAAATGACTGTGGCGCCTGATGTAGCCAGATCTGTACCACGAATTGTAATGCCACCGATTGCTTCTGAGGCATCAATGGTGGTAATTGCTGAAGTTACTGCAGGAACCGCATCGGAGTCAACAGTGTTGGCAATATTGAGGTTGGCGTTACCATCAATCTTCAGTGTTTGCGCCTGAGTGGCAGTAAGGTTGGTGATGGTGAGTGTGCCTGTATCCAGAGTTGCAGCATCATCATTGACAGTGATGTTCAGTGTTTCAGCATTGGCTGCACTCAATGCGGCAAGGGTGTCTATATTGTTGGCATTGTTACCAACATTGTTGAAGATGAAGTTCTGAACATCAGAGGTTCCGTTTGTCGCAAGCGTGGTTACCAATGAACCACTGTTCTGCGCATCCACATCTACGCGAATGGTCAAGTTATCCGGAGCATTGCTGACCGTTGCAGTGGTACCTGCGTTAATTCCACGGTTGAAGATGACTGTGTCTACACCGTCAAAATTAGCCATATTCACTGTGCCATTGGCATTAGCGGCATCAGTGATGTCGAGTATCTCGACTTCTGAAAAGGTGCCAGCATTTACTGCCGCATTGTTTGTAGCAATGGCATAGGTCATTCCAATTGTGTCTCGACCTTCTCCACCGTCAAAGCTGTCGCCCTGATCCCAGCCCGCTGAGAAGTCGGCTCTGTCGTTACCTTTACCACCTGTTACGACCACATCTCTGTTGCCGGAGTCGACCACCACTGACAGGTTACCAGTAAATTCCTTACCTTCCTGGCCCGCATTAATTGTGGTTGCATTCGCTATCAATCCGGTAACAGTCAGGTCGGCATCCCCTTCTACATTAACGGTAGCCAATGTAGGGGAAACAAGGTTGGTAATGGTGCTTGCACCTTCGGTTGAGGTGATATTGACTGTCTCTACACCATCTGCTGCACCGTCGGTGAATGTAATCGCACCAATGGCTGTTCCGTCAGTGTTGAGGTTATTGGACAGCTTGAGGTTTTGCACATCTGCGTTCCCAGAAACGGCGTCAATATCATATTGGAAAATGGTGGAGGGCGCGCCCGCACCTACTGGCTGTCCATTCTCTATAACTTCAACGTCCACAATGGACTTCAGGCCTGTGATGTTCAGGTTTTGCGAGCTGTTATAGTTTTGGATCTTCTTAAGGTCTGTTACACCGGTTACGTCAAAGGTGGTGCCACCTGCAGCATCTGAAGTCACGATTACATTTTCAATGCCTTTTGCTTCAAATCCTGCTTCGTTAACCGCCACGTTCCCTGAGGATGAATATTTCAGGGTATCTGCATCTCCGCCCGCACCGTCAAGGGAGTCTGCAGATGACAAGGTTGCTTCTGTGGCTACAAAAGTGTCGTTACCAGATGTGCCGGTAAACTCTGCGCCCGCGTCCGCACCCGCAGTCAACGACCAAATACCCCCCGCAAATATCTTTATGATTTTTATAGGTTTTTCAGAACTGCAAAAGTTGCTGATTTTGAAATTCTTCCACTTTTCTACAACCACCCCACCCCTTCTTCCAAGAAGATTGATTATTTTCCTTAATAATCAACAACTTATACACCATCCTTTTTCTTCAAAGATACGTCCGGCTAAGCCTGTGACTCACCTGAAGCTTTTCCTTGTACCTTCTGCAGTCGCTTCTGAATCACCTCTTTCTTTCGCTCCGTCATGTCTTTTCTTCGCCGCCCTTCAGATAGCGCATTAGCAATCCCTTCTAATAGAACATTTTGCGGAACAAAAAGCAAAAACCCCCCTTGCTCATTGTCAGCTTCCTGCACCAGATCAGAGCTCATACGAATAAATAAGGTTGGAAATTTTGCAATACTTTGGTCATAGCCAACTTTCAGACCGTGCTTTTCCATAAAGTCATACAACCTACCATAGACTTTTGAAGAACCTTTGGACACCAGTGATTCTATGCGCGCAAGAACAGGCTGACTGATCCCTAACTGTGCTGCAAAAGCGGATTGGGTCATCCCAAGAAGACTTCGTATAGACCGTATCAATAGACCGCCAGCGCCTTCTTGGGCCAGACACCCTTCAATAAACCGTTCCCGTAAAAAATTTTCCTCAGCCACTTGACTTCTCTAAACCTGTGTATAAACTCCCGTAAGAGTAGTACTTACTTATAACAGTTTTAAGGGTCTGAAAGAAAGGGAGATCATCTATGCCTCAGCAAAAACTAACCCAAACTTTCGTTGACACCGTGCAACCTCAACAGAAGAAGGTCGATTATTTCGATTCTCTGCAAACTGGCCTCCTGCTCAAGGTTTTGCCCTCCGGCAAGAAAACCTATTATCTCCGATATCGGGATGATCGTGGCAAGATGCGTGAACGTAAACTCGCCGACGCCACCATCCTGTCGCTAAAAGACGCCCGCACATTGGCACGCCAGAAGCTGGCGCAGATTGCCCTGGGGGAGGATCCCTTTGCCAAGCAGGCGGCTTTGCGGGATGTCCCTCGCTTTGCTGAGTTTGTGGCGCAGGAGTATCTGCCCTATGCCAAACAGCGTAAGCGGTCGTGGAGAACGGATGTGTCTTTGTTGAACAATCATATCCTGCCCGCTCTGGGACAACTGTATATGGATGAGGTTTCTAAACGTCACTTGATGCGGTTGTTTGCAGAACACAGGGCGTCCCATAAGCCGGGTTCGACTAATCGGATTATTATTCTGTGCCGGTTTATCTTCAATTGTGCAATCCGCTGGGAGGTGCCGGGGGTGACCAGTAATCCGACTGCCGGTATTGATCTGTATCCGGAGAATAATCAGATTGAGCGCTTTTTGACCGAGGCGGAGGCAAAACGGTTGTTTGAGGCGCTGGAGCGTTCCGGGTCGAAGATGTTGAAGTATATCGTGGGGATGCTGTTGTTGACGGGGGCGCGGAAAAATGAGGTGCTCCATGCCAAATGGCGGGATTTTGATCTGAAGCGGCGTATCTGGCGTATTGAGCAGAATAAGTCGGGTAAAACGCGTCATGTGCCGTTGAGCGATGGGGCGATTGCGCTGTTGGCGCAGGTGCCGCGGATTGAGGGGTGTGAGTATGTGTTTGCCAATCCGGATACGGGTCGGCCTTATACGCAGATTTTCTATGCGTGGGATACGGCGCGCAAGCGGGCGGGGTTGGATGATTTACGCATTCATGATTTGCGTCATTCGTTTGCGTCTTTTCTGGTCAACAGTGGTCGGTCTTTGTATGAGGTGCAGAAGATTCTGGGGCATACGCAGATTAAAACGACGCAGCGTTATGCCCATTTGAGTCAGGATTCTTTGGTGAGTGCGGCCAATTGTGCGGCTAAGGCGGTGCCCATTGCCCAGTCGATGCCGGAGTCTTTGGAGGGGGTGCAGCTTGTGGGGGTCTCTTATTGATGCCGCGCGTTGCGCGACGATCGGTGATCGTTGCGCAAGCGTCGGCCAGCAGAAGGTGGCGTATGATGGGATGGGGATTGAATGTCGGGGGGTATAACGGGCGGGATGGCGGCATGATGTTGATTGCGCCACTGCAAAGGTATGCTGAGCACCAGCCACAGGGTCATCAATAGGGGGCTGAACAGCAAAATGACGCTTTTAATATCTTGGGCCTGGTGGAGTTGTGCCACGGCGCTTAGGCTGATCCAGCCGTAGAAGGCTGCTGCGAACAGCACACCCGGCAGATAGAAACGGCTCCAGCGGGCCAAGGGTGAGAAACACAGACTGCACAGCCACAGGGGCACTGACACAGTCATAACACCCAATGTCGCCGCGACCAAAATAAACGCCCACTGGGGCACGCTCGCATCCTGCGCCCCATATTGCCAGGTGAGCTGTACCCACGGCAGGGTTCCGATCCAAATCAGCAGTCCTAGCCAGCCGAACAGTTTCTGGCCCATCATCAATTTTTTTTCCTTCTGGTTGTACCACGGCGCGTGCGCTTTTTCGGCTCGGGCGCCTCGGCCAGGCGCTTCTGGCATTCTTCCAGGGTGAGGGCCATGGGATCCTCATGCTTAGCGATTTTGGCGTTTTTCTTGGTTTGCGTATCGGTGATATACGGCCCCCAACGCCCTTTGAGGATCTTGATACTGGTGCCGGGAAAGCCCCGTATGATCTTGTCAGCCTGAGCCGCCAGATGGGCTTTGACCACTTCAATGGCCTCCTCCAAGGTCATCGACAGGGGATCATAACCTTTCAGGGGCGCATATTGCTTGGGGCCAAATTCCAGATAAGGGCCGAAGGGGCCACGCTTGGCAGTAAGCACCGCGCCTTGTTTCACCTCAAATACCGTGCCATCAGCCGCTTCGATGCGAAACTCTTCCGGCATCTCGCCCAACACCCGCGGCAGCTTAAACAGTTCCAGCGCCTCTTCCAGGGTGAGGGTATCCATCTTCTGCCCGGGCTTGAGGCTGGCAAACTTAGGCTTTTCCTCGCCATCTTCACCACCATCGCCCAACTGGACATAGGCGCCGTAACGCCCCACCTTCACCATTACCGGCTTGCCGCTCTTAGGATCTGTACCCAGGTGACGCACCTGCCCCGCCTCCTCGCGGGACACATGCTCCGCCGCCTCTACTTTAGGGTGGAAGCGGTCATAAAATTCATGCAGCATCGTGCGCCAGGCCAGCTCGCCGGCGGCAATCTCATCCAGCTCTTCCTCCACATGGGCGGTGAAATGGTAGTCCATGATTTCACCAAAGTGCTTGACCAGGAAATCCGTCACCACCCCGGCAATATCGGTAGGAAACAGTTTGGCTTTTTCCGTGCCGGTGATCTCTGTGCGGGTCTCGGCAGCCACCTCACCCTGTTCATCCACCCTCAGCACCCGATAGGCCCGCTCGACACCCTCACGATCTTCCTTGACCACATAGCCACGCTGCTGAATGGTGTCGATGGTGGGCGCGTAGGTGGAGGGACGGCCGATGCCCAGCTCTTCCAGGGTGCGCACCAAAGCGGCTTCGTTATAGCGCGCCGGCGGACGGCTAAAGCTCTGGCGCGCCTGCAATTGTCCCAGGCGCAGCGCCTGCCCCACCGCCATGGGCGGCAGCAGGGTCTCCTCCGCATCAGCCACTTCATACAGCTGCATAAAGCCGGGAAAGACGACCACCTCACCTTTGGCCTGCAGGGTTTCCGGCCGCTCAGATAATTCGATGTGGACTGTGGTGCGCTGCAGGCGGGCATCGGCCATCTGCGAGGCCAGGGTACGCTGACGGATCAGCGTATAAAGCCGCTGCTCATTGCGATCCTGGGAGACCACTTCAGCGCTCAGATCGGTGGGGCGAATGGCCTCGTGCGCCTCCTGAGCGGTGGCGCTTTTGCTCTTGTAGTGGCGGATATGCACATACTCCGGGCCGAAAAGGTGACTGATGACCTCTTTCGCCTGAGCCAAGGCCAGCTCGGACAGGTTGACCGAGTCGGTACGCATATAGGTGATCTTCCCCGCCTCATACAGGCGCTGGGCCAAAGTCATGGTCTGCTTGACGGAAAACCCCAGTTTGGCCGCCGCCTCTTGCTGAAGGGTGGAGGTGGTAAACGGCGGACGCGGCGAGCGCTTGGCCGGTTTTTCCTCCACACTGGCCACGGTGAAGCGACTACGGGCTGCGGCTTGCAGAAAGGCCTGAGCCTCCGCTTCTGAGGCAAAGCTTTGCGACAGCTTCACCGGCACGGTGGTTGTGGCTTGCCCCGCCGCATCCAACAGCACCAACTCGCCGCTGAGTTTGAAACTGCTGGTAGGCGTAAAGGCTTCTATTTCCCGCTCCCGTTCCACAATCAGGCGCACGGCCACCGACTGCACCCGCCCGGCGGACAGGCCGGCACGGATCTTCTTCCACAAGATGGGCGAAAGCTCAAAGCCCACGATACGATCGAGAATACGCCGCGCCTGTTGCGCATCCACCAGATTCATGTCGATCCCACGGGGTTTGGCCACCGCCTGCTCAATGGCGGGTTGGGTTATTTCGTGAAAGACAATGCGCCGCGTGCTCGCCTGATCTAGCCCCAGCGCCTCGGCCAGGTGCCAGGCGATGGCCTCCCCTTCGCGATCCTCATCCGTGGCCAGCCAAACGGTATCGGCCTGTTTAACCAGCTTTTTCAGCTCGCTGACCACCTTTTTCTTATCAGGAGAGATTTCATAGGTGGGCTCGAAATCATGGGCAATGTCCACCCCCATCCCCTTTTTGGGCAGATCCCGAATATGGCCATAGCTGGAACGGACGGTAAAGTCCTTGCCCAGATACTTTTCAATGGTTTTCGCCTTGGCGGGCGATTCCACAATCACCAGATTTTTCATGCATATCCTTTCAGCAGTTCTTTTTTAATAAATTAGCGTTATTGATACCGCTTAACAAATTCTTTTATACAACCCGCCCGGCAATGCCATCACGCACCCGGCCATTTCCAGACTCAACAGGCCGCCTTGTAGCTGAGAAACCGGCCATCGCGTCAACACGGCCAGCTCATCCAAGGAGATGGGATCATAGGGTATGTGCGCCAGCAGCGTTGTCTCCGCCTCACTCAAGGCGGGTATCTGCCGAGTGTCCTCATCCACCAGGGCCAATTGGGGGCGCAGCAGATCCGCCAGCTCCTCCAGAATGTCCTGGGCACACTCAACCAGCTTAGCACCCTGTTTGATCAACCGATGGCAGCCTTTGGCCATGGGATTATGGATGGAGCCGGGTATGGCAAACACTTCCCGGCCCTGCTGGCTGGCCAACCGCGCCGTAATCAGCGAACCACTGCGCTCATGGGCTTCCACCACCAGCGTTCCCGCGCTCAAACCGCTGACAATGCGGTTGCGCCGGGGAAAATGGGCCGCCCGCGGCGGCGCCCCCAAGGGAAATTCCGACACAATCGCGCCCGCCTCGGCAATCTGATGGGCCAACTGCCGGTTGACGGCGGGATAGATCCGATCGATCCCGGTGCCCATCACCGCAATGGTGCTGCCAACCCCCTTGAGTGCGCCGCGATGGGCGGCGGCATCTATGCCATGGGCCAACCCGCTGGTAATGGTCAATCCCGCCTGCGACAACGCTTCAGCGAAGGCCTCTGCATTGGCCACACCTTCCCGGCTGGCGTGGCGCGCGCCCACCACCGCCAACTGAGGATCTCCCAGCAGTGTCCGCCGCCCCAGACCCAACAGCACAGCCGGCGCATCGCCAATCTGAGCCAATGGCTTCGGCCAATCGGCATCGGTGCAGGTCATCAGCCAGCGATTCGTCCCCCCCGCCAACCAGCGGGCCAACTCATCCGCTTGAGCCACCCCGTGGACAAAACGCTGGGCCTGGGACGGGCTCAACCCCCTACGCACCAGCTCAGCTTCTGACAACCCTGCCTCACCCACCGGCAAGACCTTGAGCTGCTGTGCATTCAATTGTGCATGCAGCACACCATTCCAGAAGCGCAGTTGTTCCTGTGTCATGGGCACTATAATAAATGACAAACCACGGAAATGAAGCCCATGAACAAACTGGATATCAAACTCTACCCGGATGAAATTCTGCGCACCCGCTGCAAGCCGACGGAGATGTCGGATGAGATCGCCACGCTGATCGATGACATGCTCTACACCATGTATGAAGCCCCGGGCATCGGTTTAGCCGCCCCCCAGGTGGGCCGGGATGTGCGCGTTATCGTGGCCGATGTCAGCGAGGATAAAAGCCAACCCATTGCGTTGGTCAACCCGGAAATCATCGCCACCGATGGGGAAATCGTCTATGAGGAGGGCTGCCTCTCCCTGCCTGGTATCTATGCCCAGGTTCGCCGTCCGGCCAAAGTGAAAATCCGCGGCCTGAACCGGGACGGACAGCCGGTGGAGCTGGAAGCGGAAGATCTGCTGGCCGTCTGCCTGCAACATGAGATCGATCACCTCAATGGCGTGCTGTTTATTGACCACCTCTCCACCCTGAAGCGCAATCGCCTGCTGCATAAATATCGTAAGGAGCAGCTATGAGACTGGTCTTTGCCGGGACGCCGGCGTTTTCCGTCCCCGCTCTGGAAGCAATACGGAAAGCCGGCCACACGGTGGTGGGCGTCTACACCCAGCCGGATCGCCCGGCTGGACGAGGCCTGAAACTGCGCCCCAGCCCGGTGAAGCAGTATGCCCTGGCGCACGACCTGCCGCTCTTCCAACCAGAAACCTTGAAAACCGCCGAGGCCCAGGCCCAGCTGGCTGCCCTGGCGCCAGAGGTGATGGTGGTGGTGGCCTATGGCTTGATCTTGCCCCGCGCGATTCTGCAGACACCGGCCAAAGGTTGTCTCAATATTCACGCCTCCTTGCTGCCCCGCTGGCGGGGCGCCGCCCCCATTCAACGCGCCATTGAAGCGGGAGATGCGCAAACCGGCATCACCATTATGCAGATGGACGAAGGGCTGGATACCGGCCCTATGCTGCTGCAAAAAACCACCCCGATCCTGCCGCAGGATACGGCCCAGACCCTGCATGACCGGCTGAGTCACATGGGCGGTGAGGCCATCGTGGAAGCGCTGGAGCAGTTGGATCACCTAACCCCGATACCCCAGGATGAGCAGCAGGCCACCTATGCCAAAAAGCTGACCAAAGCGGAAGCCGAAATCGACTGGCACCAGCCCGCCGTGGTCATCCAGCGCAAGATCCACGCTTTCAATCCCTGGCCTACCGCCTTGACCCACCTGGACGGCAAGGTGCTGAAGCTATTGACCGCCACAGCCCTGCCGGGCCCGCGCCATGACACGCCCGGGGAGGTGATCCTGGTGGAAAAAAACGGCCTTGACATCACCTGCGGCGAAGGATTGTTGCGGCTCCACACCCTGCAGCCAGCCGGTAAAAAGGCCATGGCGGCCGCCGACTTTGCCAATGGCCACCTACTTCTGGGCAAGCGGTTGGGCGCATGAGCAACGCACGCACGCTGGCGCTGACAGGCTTAAAGGCGGTGCTGCTGGAAGGCCGCTCCCTGAGTGCCGTGCAACCTGCGCTGATGCAGCAATGTCCTGCGGCAGATCGCCCCCTGTTGCACAACCTGCTGTTGGGCGTGCTGCGCTGGAAGGCCAGCCTCCATGCCCTGCTGATGCCGCTGCTGAAAAAACCCCTCAAGGCCAAGGATCAGGACTTGGTACTACTGCTGTATCTGGGACTGTATCAGTTGCACTATATGGACGCCGTGCCCGCCCATGCTGCCGTCAATGAAACGGTGCGTCTGCTGCCGCAAAAAAAGCGGTGGGCCCGCGGGTTGATCAATGCCGTCCTGCGCAACTTTGCCCGCACCGACAGGGCGACCCGACAGCAATGGCTGGGCTGCTGCGCCAGCGCCTGCTATAGCCACCCCCAGTGGCTGATCGATCGGCTGCAGCAGGACTGGCCTGAGCAGTGGCAGGCCATCTTGAACGCCAACAATGCCAACCCGCCGCTGACGCTGCGCATCAACCCCCTCAAAACGGATCGGGATAGCTACATGGCGCTACCTGAAATCCAGGCGCTGGCGCCTCAGCCCCACCCCCTTTCCGATCAGGCGATCGTGCTGAAATCGGCGGTGGATGTGCGCCGCCTGCCGGGTTTCGATGCGGGCTGGTTCAGTGTGCAGGATGTGGCCGCCCAGCAGGCGGCATTGATTCTCCAGCCCCGCCCGGGCGAGCGCATTCTGGATGCCTGCGCCGCCCCGGGCGGTAAGACCACCCACCTGCAGGAGCTGGCCCAAAACCAGGCCCATATCATCGCCCTGGAAAAGGATGGGGCGCGGATCAACCGCCTGCAGGAGAACCTGCACCGCTTAGGGCTGCATGCACAAGTGCGCCAGGGGGATGCCAGCACGCCCGATCAATGGTGGGACGGCGAACCCTTTGACCATATTTTGTTGGATGCGCCCTGTTCCGCCACCGGCATTATCCGGCGTCATCCCGATATCAAATGGCACCGCACCCCAGAGGATATTGCCGCCCTCACCACAACTCAGCGAGCGATAGTGCAGGCCCTGTGGCCACTGCTCAAACCAGGGGGCACCCTGTTGTATGCCACCTGCTCAGTACTGGCAGCAGAAAATCAGCAGCAGATGGCCACCTTCCTGGAGAGCACAGCCGATGCCCAGCAGTTGCCCATCGAGCGCCTGCCCCCATGCGGTGCTCCAGGCAGTCAAATTCTGCCTGGACAGCAGCAGATGGATGGGTTCTACTATTGCCATGTGCGTAAACGTCCGTAATCTGCTACTGCTTATGATGTTGATTGCGTTGCCTGCCCAGGCACAACAGCACCAGCCCCATCTCACCCTGATCTTTTTACAGCACTATGTGGATCAGGAGGCGCTGAAAGTCGATGCACGCATCCGCATCAAACTTTCCGATGACATGATTGCAGCCCTACGCCAGGGTATTCCCCTCTATTTCTCAACCCAGTTTCAGTTGGTGGAACGATCACGCCTGATGGGACTGCTGCCCCTTAAACGCCGTGTCGCCGCCCTGACCCAGACGGTTCAGTTGTCCTGGAGCCCGTTGGATCGGCGCTGGTGGCTGTTGAATCAGCGCAGCCAGCGGGTGGTGAGCGCCGACACTTTGCAGGATGCCCTGGAAATACTGGGTACCTTCAGCGATATCGCCCTGGCGCCAATGCACGACTTACACCCCGGGGTTCCCTATGCGCTGCAGCTGCGCCTGCGACTGCTGCAGACCCATCTGCCGCCGCCGTTGTGGCTGAAAACCCTGTTCGATTCCCGCTGGCATCTGGACAGCGGCTGGATCGTTGAACCCATCGACGAGCGCAAACTATGGCAGCGATAAGCGCCCTTGCCCGAACCCTGCGCCAGTACGGCCTGGTCAGCGCCCTCTCCTTTATCACCCTGGCGGCGCTGGTGCTGTTGAGCCAGAGCCTGCAGCAGGCCAGCGCTTTTGCCGACACCTACGCCATTGTGCTGCTGGTGGCAGTGGGCGGTATTGTGTTGCTACTGATCATGCTGGGACGCACCCTGTGGAAACTGCGCCGTCAGATCCGCCAGAACCGCCCGGGCAGCCGCATTGTGCTCAAGCTCTCCATGCTGATCACCTCGCTGGTGGGCGTGCCTGTATTGGTGATCTACCTGTTCGCCCTGCAGTTTCTCTCCCAGGGAATCGATGCCTGGTTTGATGTGAAAACCGAAACGGCGCTGGCCAATGCCACCGAACTGGTGCGCATCACCCTGGACAACGAGACCCGCACCCTGCTGAATCTGACCCGCTCCAGCGCCCACCTGTTTGAACTTGAACTCACAGAAACCCCAGCGCTGGCGCTGGCTCAGCTGCGCCAACTGCTCAATGCCGACGAAGTTGCCCTGTTCCGGGACGACCAGCAGCTGATCGCCTTCAGCGCCGCTGCCCAGGGCACCCAGATCCTTCCCCATACCCCGCCGGAAAATGTCTTTCAACAGGTGCGTCAGGGCCGGGACTATGCAGCCATGGAATATGCGGGCGAAGGAGCGCTGCGCCATGCCTTTTTCCGCATCATGATCCCCCTGAATACCGCAGACGGCCTGTTGATTCTCCAGGCCATCTTTCCCCTCTCTCAGCAATTGATGGAACTGGCCGAAACCGTCAAGACCGCCACCTTGCAGTATCAACAACGGGCCTTCCTGCGCGAGCCCCTGAAAACCACCTTGATTCTGATTCTGACCCTGGTGTTGCTGCTGGCGCTGTTCTCGACCCTGCTGGTGACCATTCAGTTGATTCACAATTTCACCCGGCCCATCCGCCAACTGACCCGTGGCACCCGTCGTGTGGCCACCGGCGAGCTCGAGCCGGTGCAAGCTGACACCCCCAACAATGAATTGGGTGAGCTGGTGCGCTCCTTCAATGACATGGTGATGCAGATCAAGCGGGCCCGGCATACCGCCCAGCTCAACCACCAGCAGGTGGAGCTACAGAAAGCCTATCTGCAGACCATTATCAGCAGTCTGTCCAATGGTGTGCTCACCTTTGACAGCCGCTATCACCTACGCCTGTTCAACCAGCAGGCGGAGAACATTCTGGGTATTCCACTGCATACTGCGAAAAACCGCCGTCTCAATGACATGCTGGTGGTGGACGAATTTGCCCCACTGCGCCCCCTATGGCAACAGGTGCGCCCCCTGCTGAGGATGGCCCAGGGACACTGGCAGCAGCAGGTGCGTTACCGCACGCAGCAGGGAGAGCGCATTCTGCTGATCCATGGGGCCCCGCTACCGGGTAAACAGGCCAATGGCCATGTGATCGTGCTGGAAGATATTACCGAATTGGTGCAAGCCCAGCGCCATGCCGCCTGGCATGAGGTGGCGCGCCGTCTGGCCCATGAAATCAAAAATCCCCTCACCCCCATTCAGCTCTCTGCCGAGCGGCTGGCCTTCAAGCTGAGTCGCCACCTGCCGGAAGCGGAACGGGGCTTACTGGAAAAACTTACCCGCACCATTGTGGACCAGGTGCAGACCATGCAGACCCTGGTGGACGCTTTTGCCGACTATGCCCGTACCCCGCGGCTGGATAAAAAACCCACCGACCTCAACGAGCTGCTGGAGCAGATGGCGCACCTGTATGCGCGCCCCGGCGTCACCATTGAACTGGAAACAACAGCCGCTTGCCCAAAAGTCTCTGTGGATCCAAACCGGATGCGCCAACTGCTGCATAATCTGATCAAAAATGCCCTGGAAGCCTGCCAAGGTCAGCCTACCCCCACCCTGTGGCTGCGCAGCACTTGCGATGCGGACAAGGTGATGCTGAGTGTTTGTGACAATGGCGGCGGCCTGGCAGACAAAGATCTCAACTGGATCTTTGAGCCCTATGCCACCGACAAACCCAAAGGCACCGGATTGGGCCTGGCTATTGTCAAGAAAATCGTTGAAGAGCATAATGGAAAGATTGACGTGCACACTGATACCACCCAGGGATTAACCTGTTTTATGATCACCTTACCCGTTACGGCTGCCTCATGACACACCGTGGCCATATTCTGGTCGTGGATGATGAAAAGGACATCCGCGAGCTGATTCAGGACATTCTTGAAGATGAAGGCTTTCAGGTGACCACCGCCGCCAATGGCGTGCAGGCGCGGGACGCCTGGCGCCGCGGCGCGCCGGATATTGTCTTTCTGGATGTGTGGATGCCGGACATTGACGGCATCAGCCTGCTGCGACAAATGAAAGAAGAGGGGCTGCTGGCCCATACCAATGTGGTGATGATCTCTGGTCACGGCACCATTGAGACAGCGGTGGAGGCCACCCGCTTAGGCGCCTGGGATTTTCTGGAGAAACCGCTCTCCCTGAACCGTCTGCTGGTAGCCACCGAACGGGCCCTCAAACACCTGCGCCTGGCGCGCCGCAGCCCCCATGGCCAGCAACTGCCCGGTTGGGATATTGACCTGATCGGCAAAAGCCGCGCCATGCAGGCGCTGCGGGCCGATGCGGAACGCCTGGCCCGTTATACCATGCCGGTTCTGGTGCTGGGGGAGCGGGGATCAGGGCGGCATCAATTCGCCCGCGCCGTCCACAATTTAAGCCCACGCAAGGATCACCCGCTTGAAGTGCTGGACGCCCAGCAGCTCAACAATGATCCAACCCGCTGGCTGGGCAGCGTTGAATCCAAACAGGTGCGCGTAGGTGAGCTGTCGCGCCTGGCCGGGGGCAGCCTGATCATCAATGATATTCATTTGCTGAGCCCCGAATTACAAAACACCCTGCTCTCCCTGCTGCGTGATGGCGCCTATGTGCGCCCTGGCGGGGGGGAACCGGTACAGCTGGATGTGCGCCTGTTTGCCTTGAGTGACCGACCCTTGACCCCATTGGCGCAACAGGGACTGTTTCTGCCACAATTGGCCCAGCGCCTGGAGCTGACCACCATCGAAATCCCCCCATTGCGCCAGCGGCTGGATGATCTGCCGGAGCTGGTGGAACACTTCACGGATCGGTTGGCTCAGACCCAGGGACTGAACTGGCGTGCATTTGATATCAGCGCCCAGAACGCCTTACGCCAGCACCCCTGGCCGGGCAATTTGCTGGAGCTGCAAAATGTTATCCAGCGCCTGCTCATCCAGGGAGAAGGCCCTGTCACGGCAGACGCAGTGCAGGCGGTGCTCAAACCCACGATCGCACAAACCGCTCCCACCGGCGGCATTGACACGTCTCTGCCCTTGAAGGAAGCCCGCGAAGCCTTTGAGGTAGCTTACCTGCGCCAGCTGCTGCGGGAGACCGGCGGCAGTGTCTCCGCAACCGCGCGGCGCGCCGGGCTGGAGCGTACCCACCTGTACCGTAAACTCAAACAACTGGACATTGACCCGAAAAACCCATGAACATTCTTATCCTTGGCGCCGGGCAGGTCGGTTCTTCTCTGGCAGAACTGCTGGCCAACGACCCGGACAATGACATCACCCTGGTGGATCTGGATGCCGCCTACCTGCAGAAACTGCAGGATCATCTGGATATCCGCACCGTTGTGGGCCATGCCTCTGATCCCAATGTGCTGGAGGAGGCGGGACTGGAGATGGCGGATATGCTCATTGCCGTCACCCGTTCCGACGAGACCAACCTGATCGCCTGCCATATCGCCTATGCCCTGCATAAAACCCCCACCAAGATTGCCCGCGTGCGCAACACCGCTTATCTGCAGCGCAGCGAGCTGTTTGACCGCAGCCAAAACACTGATGCGCTCACTATAGATGTACTCATCAGCCCGGAAAATCTGGTCACCGAACATATTCTGCATCTGGTGCGCCATCCCGGCGCGCTGCAGGTGATCGACTTTGCCGGCGGCAAAGTCCGCCTGGTGGCTTACAGGGCGGTTGAGGGAGGCCCCATGGTCGGCCAAGTGATCCGCCAGTTGAAGGCAGCTCTGCCCAAAGGGGTGGAAACCCGAATTGTGGCCATCTACCGCGGCCGCGAAGTGGTCATTCCCCGGGGGGATACGGAAATCAAACCCGGGGATGAAGTGTTCTTTCTGGCCCGACCCGATGAGATCGACACCATCTCCCAGGTATTGCGGGGCACAAAGTACCAACGCTCACGCCATATCATGATTGCCGGCGGCGGCAATATCGGTCTGTCCCTGGCTCAGGCGCTGGAGGAAGAACATAATGTCAAGATCATCGAACACAACCTCTCCCGCGCCCGCTATCTGGCCGAACAGTTGGATGAGACCATCGTCATCCATGGCGATATCACCGATAAAGCCCTGCTGGTGGATGAAAGCATCGATGAGATTGAACTGTTCATTGCGGTCACCAACCGGGATGAGGCCAATATCATCGCCAGCCTGCTGGCGAAAAAACTGGGGGTCAAACGGGTCATCAGCCTGATCAACAACCAGTCCTATGTGGATTTGCTGCATTTGAACCAGATCGATATCGCCATCTCCGCCGACCGGATCACCACCAACCGCCTGCTGCACTATCTGCGCAAAGGGGATACTGTCCAGGCGGTCACCCTGCGCCGCGGGGCGGCCGAAGCGCTGGAGGTGGTGGTGCATGGTTCGGAAAACTCCTCCCGGGTAATCGGTCGTCGGCTGATCGACATTCCCTGGCCGGAAAAAGTGACCGTAGGGTGTGTGGTACGAGACGGTAAGGTGCTGTTTGCCCGCCGGGATCTGGTGATCGAGGCGGAAGACCATCTGGTCATTTTCGCCGCCGACCGGGCCAGTCTGGAAGCCCTCTATGAGCTCTTCACCACCCACAAACCCAAGCGAGGCTGGTTCTGATGCATCCCAAGATGATTGTCAAAATCATCGGCATTCTGGTCACCATCTACAGCCTGACCCTGCTGCCGCCCATTGCCGTGGCGCTGATTTACGGCGACGGGGCGCTCTATGCCTTTACCTTCACCATGTTGGCCACCCTGATCGGCGGCGGCAGCCTGTGGTGGGTCATGCGCCATGAAAAAGCGGAACTGAAAATCAAAGATGGTTTTCTGGTGGTCATCACCTTCTGGACAGTGCTGGGGCTGGTGGGCGCCATTCCGTTCCACTTTGCCCGCGGCGTTGAGTTGAGCCTGACCGACGCCATTTTCGAATCCTTTTCCGGATTGACCACCACCGGCGCCACGGTGATTACCGGGCTGGACAACCTGCCCCATGCCATTTTGTGGTACCGCCAACAACTGCAATGGCTGGGGGGCATGGGGATCATCGTTCTGGCCGTGGCCATCCTGCCCATGCTGGGTATCGGCGGCATGCAGCTGTATCGCGCCGAAACACCCGGGCCGATGAAAGACAATAAACTGGCTCCCCGCATCAGCGAAACCGCCCGTACCCTGTGGCTCATTTATGTCTGGCTGACCATCGCCTGCGCCCTGGCCTACTGGGCGGCGGGCATGAACCTGTTTGATGCCATCGGCCACAGCTTCTCCACCGTGGCCATCGGCGGCTTCTCCACCCATGACGCCAGCATCGGCCACTTCAACAGCGTGGAAATCGAGATCATTGCCATGGTGTTCATGTTTATTGCCGGCATCAACTTTTCCTTGCATTTTGCCGCCTGGCGACACCTGGCCATCACCCCTTACTTCCGCGATGCGGAATTCCGCGCCTACACCCTGATTCTGTTCACCGGCATCGCCATCAGTACCCTCTACCTGTACGGCAGCGGCGTGTACGACAGCCTGACCACCGCCCTGCGCTATGCCAGTTTCCAGACCCTCTCCCTGGCCACCACCACCGGCTTTTCCAGCACGGACTATCTCAGTTGGCCCGCTTTCATCCCCGTCATGCTGGTACTGATGAGTTTTATCGGCGGCTCGGCAGGCTCCACCGGCGGCGGCATGAAAGTGATCCGCATTCTGCTGCTATTCCGCCAGGGCATGCGTGAAATCGTCCGCCTGCTGCATCCCAATGCGCTCATGCCCCTGAAACTGCGGGGTCGGATTGTGCCGGAGCAGGTCATCACCTCCGTATGGGGCTTTTTCTCCCTGTATGTGTTTATCTCCGCCGCTTTGGGACTGCTGCTGATGGCCTTGGGACTGGATGCGGTGAGCGCATTTTCCGCCGTGGCCGCCACCCTCAATAACCTGGGCCCCGGGCTGGGAGAAGTGGGCAGTAACTTTCAATCCGTACCCGACGCAGCCAAATGGGTGCTCACCTTTGCCATGCTGCTGGGGCGGCTGGAACTGTTCACCCTATTGGTCATTTTCACCCGCGCCTTCTGGCGCACATGAGGCCTGCCATGCAAGCTGACGATCAGCGCAAGTGGAACGAAAAATACCGCAACGCCACCCTCTCCACCCCGGCTGAACCCGCCTGGGTGCTCCGGCAACACACCCGCCTGCTGCCCCTGCAGGGCAAAGCGCTGGATATGGCCGCCGGCCTGGGCGGCAATGCTCGCTATCTAGCGCAATGCGGCCTGAGCGCCTATGCCTGGGATATTTCCGATACGGCTATGGAGCATCTGGCCGACTACGCGCGCCGCTTCAAGCTACCCATCCAAACCCGCGTCATCGATCTGAATCAGCCCCATTGGCCCGATGAACAGTTCCATGTGGTGGCCATCAGCCGCTGGCTGGATCGCACAGCCTTTGCGCGCATCGGCCACCTGGTCAAACCGGAGGGATTTCTGTTCTGGCAGACCTTCCTCGCCCCGGTACAAAGCAACGCACCGCGCAACCCGGACTACTACCTGCACAGCGGTGAGCTGGTACGCGCCTATGCAACCTGGCGCATCCATGTCCACGGGGAAGGCTGGCTGGATGATCAGGACGGCCAAAAACGGCGTTATAGCTGGATTGTGGCGCAAAAACCGGCCTAAACGCCCTGTCCTATGCCATGTTCACCCCATGGGACAAGGTAAAATTTTCGCTGTCTAAATTTTAGGGGGACCCCATGGATCTATTGCAGGCGGCCGTGCTGGGGCTGATTGAAGGGCTGACGGAGTTTCTGCCCATCTCTTCCACCGGCCATCTGATTATTGTGGCCGAATGGCTGGGGTTGGAACAGAGCGCTGAGAATAAGGCTTTCGAGGTGATTATCCAACTGGCCGCCATTTTGGCCGTCGTCAGCCACTATCACGATAAATTTTCACTGCGCCATCTTGATCTGTGGCTCAAGGTGGCCATCGCCTTTATCCCCATCGGTGCCCTGGGGTTGCTGTTTCATGACACCATCAAAGCCGCCTTTACTCTGCAGACAGTTGCGATCATGTTTATTGTCGGCGGAGTGGTGTTTCTCATGGCGGAAGCCCTCTACACAGAGGGCGCCCACCGCACCCGCACGCTTGAGCAGATCAGCCTGAAACAGGCCGTTTTCATCGGCCTGGCGCAGGCTTTTGCCCTGATCCCCGGCACCAGCCGGGCCGGCGCCTCCATGATTGGCGCCCTGGCGGTGGGGCTGGATCGCAAAAGCGCGGCGGAATTCTCGTTTCTCCTGGCCTTACCGGTGCTGGCAGCCGCGGCCGGTTTTGATCTGATCGGGCACTTCGAGGACTTCCAACGCAACGGCTGGGCGCCGCTGACCGTAGGCTTTGTGGTGGCCTTCATTACCGCCTGGCTGACCATGAAACTGCTGCTGATGTTTTTGCAGCGCTTCACCTTTCGCGCTTTTGGCTGGTATCGTATTGTCTTTGGACTGATGCTCCTGTGGCTCTACGCATGAAACCCCTGTACACCGCTGAACAGAGTCGAACCTTAGACCGCCTGGCCATGGCGCAGGCCGGACTGCCCGGGGTGCTGCTGATGAAGCGGGCGGCCTTCTTCGCCTTTGATGTGCTGCGTCGCCAGTTTCCCCATGCCCGGAGGCTGGTGGTGGTCTGCGGCGTGGGCAATAATGGCGGCGACGGTTTTGCCCTGGCCCAATATGCCCATCTGGCCGGAATGGATGTGCATATCATGCAGTTGGGCACCACCGCTAAAATCCGTGGCGATGCCCTGACCCTGCTCCACGAACTCGCCGATTTGGGGCTCGGCGGGCTGCCTTTTGATGCTCCGCTGTTGCAGGACGCCGACCTGATCGTGGACGCTCTTTTGGGCACAGGCTTGGACCGCAAGGTGGAAGGAGACTATGCCACCGCCATTGAAGCCATCAATGCCGCGGACAAACCGGTGCTGGCGCTGGACATCCCCTCCGGGCTGCACGCTGACAGCGGCCGCATCCTGGGCGTGGGCGTGCGTGCCAGCCATACCGCCACCTTTATCAGCCACAAACCCGGCCTGTATATGGAGGCCGGACGGGAATACAGCGGTCAGATTCATTTCCACGACCTGAAGGTACCCGATGAAGTCTATGCCCAGCTCCCGCCTACCGCCCAGCTGATCACCCTGGCTGACTGCCAACTGCCGCAACGCCCGGCCCATGCCCACAAAGGCAGCGCTGGCACAGCCCTGCTGATCGGCGGCAATCACCACATGGGCGGGGCGATTATCCTGGCCGCCCTGGGCGCACTGCACAGTGGCGCCGGACTGACCAAGGTGATCACACGCGATGAACACCACAGCGCCCTGCTGGCCGCCAACCCTGCTCTCATGCCCTATGGCACCCCCACCGCGGATCTGCTGAGTCAGGCGGATGCCTTGGGCCTGGGCCCCGGCCTGGGGCAGGATGACTGGGCGCGCAACCTGCAACGCCAGCTACTGCAGCGCAATACCCCGTGTGTGCTGGATGCGGACGCCCTCAATCTGTTAGCGCAAACCCCGACCCGCTCAGATCGGTGGATACTGACCCCCCATCCGGGCGAAGCGGCCCGGTTATTGGGCTGGACTGTGGCTCAGGTACAAGCTGACCGCCTGGGCGCAGTACAGGCGCTGCAACAACGCTATGGCGGTGTGAGTGTGCTCAAAGGAGCGGGCACCCTCATCTGCGATGGCCACCAGATCCTGCTGTGCGCCCAGGGCAATGCCGGCATGGCCACCGGCGGCATGGGCGATGTACTCACCGGGGTGATCACCGCCCTGTTGGCCCAGGGTTTATCCCCCATGCACGCCGCCAGCACAGGCGTCTGCCTGCATGGCCAAGCCGCCGATCTGGCCGCTGCCCGGCACGGACAAACCGGGCTGAACCCAATACAATTGCTGCCATTCATTCAGCATCAGATGGGATAGAAACGATGGAAAAAGAGACCGCTTACTTTGCCGCTGGCTGTTTCTGGGGCGTGCAATACCGCTTTGACCAGATCCCCGGTGTGGTGGAGACAGAAGTGGGCTATATGGGTGGTGATCTGCCCAATCCCACCTATGCCCAGGTATGCAGCGGCACCACCGGCCATGCCGAAACGGTCAAGGTGGTGTTTGACCCTCAGCAACTGGACTACGCCTATCTGCTGGATCAATTTTTCCGCATGCACGACCCCACCCAGCTCAACCGTCAAGGTCCGGATATCGGCAGCCAATACCGAAGCGCCATTTTCTATACCTCAACACTGCAGAAAACCCTGGCGGAACAGGCCATTACCCACTGGTCCCAGCGGTTTTCCCGCCCCATCGTCACCCAGCTGTGTCCGGCGGATGATTATCCTTTCTGGCCAGCCGAAGCCGCTCATCAAAAATACTTTGCCCGCCGGGGTATCAGAGGCGGCTGTCATGGTTGAAAACCACGCCCAATCAGCGCCAGCCCCACCAGAATGGTCATGGTCTCAAAGGCGCGCTTGACCAGCCGGTTGCCCTTGACAATGGACAGATGGGCGCCCAGATAGCCGCCGATGAGTGAACCGGCAATCAGCGCCGGCAACCAGTCCCAGCGGATAGCCCCCTGCACTCCCAACGCAAGCGCCCCGACACCATTCCACACAATACCCACCAGAATCAGGGTATAGCTCACCGCTGTCTTATAGTCCAAGCCAAACCAGCGCACCAGAAACAGGGTGACAAACAACCCCGTGCCGGAGGTCAGCGATCCATTGAGCGTGCCGATCAGCCACAACACCAAAGCACCTGTGATCATGCCGGGCAGATCGCGATGACGCGGTTCACTGACCAGCCCCAGTTGCGGCTTGAACGCAGAATAGAGACCCAGCCCCAGGGTAAGGATTCCCAACGCCAGTTGGGCAATATGGTCGGGAATATGCAGGATTATCAGCGCCCCGGTGACGACACCCGGCACCCCCGCGGCCAGAATATAGGCGGCAAAGCGCCAGTCATATTGGGCAGCACGCAGATGCCGTGCCGTAGCCCCCAACCCCAGGAACACGCTGGCCACCTTATGGGTGGCCAGCGCCAGGGCGAACGGCAGCCCTAGAAACAGTAACGCCGGCAACTGCAATAAACCCGCACCGCCACCGGCCAATGCAGAGAAAAAATTCGCCGTCAAGGCGACAACAAACAGCAGCAGTTGCTCCAGCCAGAAATCCACGGATCAGGCTGCCGTAATCAGTGTACCGACTCCCTGATCGGTAAAGACCTCCAGCATCACCGCATGTTCGACACGCCCGTCGATAATATGGGCGGCATTGACGCCATTTTGCACGGCCGCCAATGCGCACTGAATCTTAGGCAACATCCCCCCATAGATGGTGCCATCCTCTATCAATTCTGCCACCGTCTCGCTGGTCAGGCCGGTGAGCAGATTCCCCTCCTTATCCAACAGCCCCGGGGTATTGGTCAGCAACATCAGCTTTTCCGCCTGCAAGGCTTCAGCCACCTTGCCCGCCACCAGATCCGCATTGATGTTGTAGCTCAACCCATCTTCCCCCACACCCACCGGGGCAATCACCGGAATAAAATCATCTTCCACCAGCATGTCGATGACGCGGGTGTTCACCTGCGCCACCTCCCCCACATGGCCCAGGTCGATAATCTCCGGCGCATCCAGTTCCGGGCGCATGCGCTGGAGCTTGAGGGGTCGGGCGCTGATCAGATTGCCATCCTTACCGGTCAATCCCACCGCATTACCGCCGTTTTGATGGATCAGGTTGACGATCTCCTTATTCACCAGCCCCCCCAACACCATCTCCACCACATCCATGGTCTCTTCATCGGTCACGCGCATCCCATCAATAAACTTAGACTCCTTGCCAATGCGCGCCAGCAGATCACCAATCTGCGGCCCTCCGCCATGCACCACCACCGGGTTCATGCCCACCAGCTTCATCAGCACAATGTCCCGGGCAAAGCTGTTTTTCAGCTTGTCATCAATCATGGCATTGCCGCCATACTTGACCACAATGGTCTTACCGGCGAAACGCTGAATATAGGGCAACGCCTCAGCCAAAACCGAAGCGATCTGATGCGCCTTGTCCTTACTGATATTCATATCTTGTATCCGCATGGTTGTTATTCCTTTTCTCGCCCACCAATAATTATGGAAACACGCGCCTTAAAGGCGCTTCACCCAATAACCGACGAACATCATGACATCCAGATTGGCGCGCCCTTCCTGATCCGTCTTACCATCTGCAGTAGTGGTCGCAAATATATGGGCGATAGGCTTACCCATGGTCTTTATATCCCGCCCAAACAGGGCTGCCATCGGTTACCGGATCAGCCACACGGTCTCCGCCGCAGCCGCACCTCAATCTGGCGCTGGCCATTCTCGTAAATCCGCATATCACCCATGGTCACAACGGCAGTGTTCTGTCTGGATCCACCCGTTTGATCCAGTCGGCAAAACGGCGTTTGATGCGCGCCCGCGCCTCCGGTGTCTGGCCCTCAAAGCGCAGCACCAACACCGGTGTGGTATTGGAGGGACGCACCAGCCCCCACCCATCCTCGAAGTCCACCCGGATGCCGTCCAGATCAAACACGCTGCCGTCGGCAAAATCAGCGCAGGCCTTGAGCTTTTCCATAAATGCGAAATGCTCGCCGAACCGATCAAATGTCAGCTCCAGCTCCGGTGTATTAAAGGCGTTGGGCAAGCGGGCAAACACGGCACTGGCAGGCTGCTGCTGGGCGGCGATGATTTCACACATGCGCGCGGCGGTGTAAATACCATCGTCAAACCCGTACCAGCGCTCATTGAAGAAAATGTGACCGGACATCTCCCCCGCCAGCACGGCGCCAGTCTGCTTCATTTTCTTTTTAATCAAGCTGTGGCCGGTGCGCCACATCAAAGGAACGCCCCCGCACCGCTCGATTTCACGCGCCAACAGACTGGTGCATTTCACATCGTAAATAACCGTGCCCCCCGGTTTCCGGCGCAGCACATCACAGGCATACAGCATCATCTGCCGGTCGGCATAGAGCAGGTTGCCCTGCTCATCCACCACGCCACAGCGGTCGCCATCTCCATCGAACGCCAATCCCAGATCCGCACCCTCTGTCTTGACCCGCTCAATCATATCAGTCAGATTCTGCGGTTTGGCCGGATCCGGATGGTGGTGGGGAAAGGTACCATCCACATCGCAATACAGCTCGACCACCTCACAGCCAATGGCGCGCAGCACCGCCGGGGCATAAGCCCCCGCCACCCCATTACCCGCATCCACCACCACCTTTAACGGGCGCTGTAAATGGATTTTGCTGGCAATATCCTCAATATAGGCCTGGGCAATTTCCCGCGCTGCATAATTACCTTCACCCGCAGTAAAATCACCGTTTTCAATGCGATGACGCAATGCCTCAATGGCATCGCCCGAAAGGGCATCCCCCGCCACCACCATCTTGATCCCGTTATATTCCGACGGATTATGGGAGCCGGTGACCACAGCGCAACTGGACACCCCGGGGGTGGTGGCTGCAGCCCAGTAAACCATAGGCGTGGTGACACAACCTAGATCCACCACATTCACCCCGGCTGCGCGCGCGCCCGCCATCAGCGCTGAAGAAAGCGTGGGGCCGGACAGTCGCCCATCCCTCCCCACGATCAACGTCTCCTCGCCGGCCGCGCGCACGGCGGAACCCAATGCCCGCCCAATCAGCGCAACACTTTCCGGCGTCAACCCCTGGTCCACCACACCGCGAATGTCATAGGCACGAAAAATATCGGCATCAATCTGCATAGTCATCCCCTATTTTGCGCCCGTCGAGCCGAAGCCCCCTTCACCCCGCCGGCTGGTGGCGGAAAAATCCGCCACCTCCACCAGCATCGGGTGCACCACCGGCATCACCAGATACTGGGCAATACGCTCCCCCACTTCGATGGTATAGGGCTTGTCCGTGCGGTTCCACAAGGGCACCTTGATCTCACCCTGGTAATCCGAGTCGATCACCCCCACCAAATTACCCAGCACAATGCCGTGTTTGTATCCCAGCCCGGAGCGAGGCACCACAATGCCCACATAACCTGGATCCCGCAACCAGATGGCAATGCCGGTGCCGATTAGCACCGTCTGCCCCGGGTGCAGCACCTGCGGCTGATCAATACAGGCGCGCAAGTCCATACCTGCCGCCCCCTCGGTGGCATAGTGAGGCAGGGGAATCTCATTGCCCAATCGTTTATCGATAATCTTGTATTCAACGGTCGGTTTCATCTTGGCTCCAGTGTGCAATCTGTTCAATCAGTGCTTGTGCCAGGGCCGCCTTGGGCTGACGGGGAAAAAACTGCTCCCGCCCATCCCGGTGCAGCAGCCAGCAGGCATTGTCCGGCTGGCCAAACGCCTTGTCCTCACCCACCTCGTTGGCGATAAGCATGTCCACACCCTTCTGCGCCAGCTTGGCCCGGGCATGGGCCAGCACCTGTTCTGTTTCGGCGGCAAAGCCCACCACCAGCGCAGGACGCTGTCTGCTGCGTGACACCTCCGCCAGAATATCCGGATTGCGCACCAGTGTCAGTTGCAACTGCTGCTGCCCCGGCTGTTTCTTCAGCTTCTGGGCGGCAGGGTGGGCCACGCGCCAATCGGCCACGGCCGCAGCGCCGATCAAGACATCCGTATTCTCCAAAGCTTCCATCACCGCCGCATGCATCTGCTCGGCGGTCGTCACATCTACCCGCACCACACCCTCCGGGGTGGGCAAATGTACCGGCCCGGCAATCAGTATGACCCGCGCCCCGACCGCCGCCAGTTTTTCCGCCAGGGCAAAGCCCATGCGTCCAGAGCTGCGATTGGCGATAAAGCGTACCGGATCAATGGGCTCAACAGTCGGCCCGGCCGTTACCACCACCTGCTTACCGCGCCAGAATGGTGCTGCGTTTTCCGCCATGAGTCCGTCATGCTTTGCTGCAGAAAACAGCCCCTTTTCCCCCCATAGTTGGGCAAAAATCGT
Organism: Sulfurivirga caldicuralii; assembly: GCA_015661715.1. GTDB lineage: Bacteria > Pseudomonadota > Gammaproteobacteria > Thiomicrospirales > Thiomicrospiraceae > Sulfurivirga > Sulfurivirga caldicuralii_A. The sequence goes on along the minus strand of DQVN01000143.1, from coordinate 391 downwards.
CTCCGGCGCCATCATGCGACCTTCCCCCACCTCGCCACAGGCCTGCTCACCACTTTCCGGGGGCAGAATCCGCACACCCCGCGCCCGCAACACGGCCAGATTCTCCTGCGTGGCCGGATGCGCCCACATGATGCGGTTCATGGCCGGCGCCAGCACCAGCGGCGCCTCGGTGGCCAAACAGAGGGTGGCCAGCAGATCATCCGCCAACCCAGCGCGCAAACGGGCGATGAAGTCCGCGCTCGCCGGCGCCACCACCACCGCTTCCGCCCAGCGCGCCAACTCAATATGTCCCATGACGTTTTCCTGGCTCAAGTCAAACAGGCTATCCCGTACCGGCCGCCCCGAGAGGGCCTGGAGCGTCAAAGGGGCAACGAACGCCTTGGCCGCTTCA
>DQVN01000017.1 GCA_015661715.1 Sulfurivirga caldicuralii | reverse complement strand
GCGCGGTTTTTACGGCGCTAAAATGCTTGATTTTATTGGAAAAAAGCCTAAAATCCGCCCCTTTTCAGGTTAAAGAGGATATCTTATGGCGACACAGCCGTTGGTGGGCGTGATCATGGGGTCCAAGTCGGACTGGCCCACGATGGAACATGCCGTGGAGATGCTGGATGTCTTGAGGGTGCCCCATGAGGTGCGCGTTGTCTCTGCACACCGGACGCCGGATCTGATGTTTGAATATGCGGAAACGGCCGAGGCGCGCGGATTGAAAGTGATAATCGCCGGGGCAGGCGGCGCGGCCCATCTGCCGGGTATGGTGGCGGCTAAGACGCTGGTGCCGGTGTTGGGGGTGCCGGTGAAGTCCCGGGCGTTAAATGGACAGGACTCGCTGCTCTCTATTGTGCAGATGCCGGGTGGGGTGCCGGTGGGCACGCTGGCCATTGGTGAGGCGGGCGCTAAAAATGCAGGAATTCTGGCGGCGCAGATCGTGGCCAATGAGTATCCAGAAGTGCGTGAAGCATTGCGCGCCTGGCGGGCAGAGCAGACAAAGCAGGTGTTGGATCACCCGGATCCACGAGCCTGAAGCGTGCGCCTGCACTGCTGTGGGTAAACCGCTGGTAAAATGACCGGCGGTTTTTTGTTTCAGGGATAAGTTCATGACGCCTATCAGCCACAATATCGGTATTCTTGGCGCAGGTCAGTTGGGTCGGATGCTGGCGATGGCAGGGTATCCGCTGGGACAGAGGTTTGGTTTTTACGGCGATGCCCCGGATGCGCCTGCGGCCAGGTTGGGACATCTGTTTGCGCATGATCAGGTCGATACCTTGGACAGGCTGACCGCCTGGGCTGATGTGATTACCTATGAGAGTGAGAATACCGATCTGGCGCAGATACAGGCCATTGAAGCAGCCGGAGTGCCGGTCTATCCCGGGGCGGCGTCGCTTTACAACAGTCAGCACCGCGGGCGGGAGAAGGCGCTGTTCAATGAACTGGGCATTCCCACGGCACCGTGGCGGGTGGTCACTTCATTGGCCGAGCTGCGTCAGGCGGTGGCGGATATCGGTGTGCCGTCCATTTTGAAAACCACCACTGAGGGCTATGATGGCAAGGGGCAGTTCCGCCTCAACGCCATCAGCGATGTGGATGTGGCCTGGCGCGCGGTGGGCGAGCGGGAAGCGATTCTGGAAGGTTTTGTCACCTTCAAGCGCGAGTTATCCATGGTGGCGGTGCGTGGGCGAGAGGGCGAGATGGCTTTCTATCCATTGGTGGAAAATCATCACCATGAGGGTATCCTGCGTTTGACTCTGGCCCCGGCGGAGGGGATCTCACCCGATGTGCGCCAGGCCGCACAGCGCTATGTGCGGGATTTGATGGGCCGTCTGAATCATGTGGGGGTGCTTACTTTAGAGCTGTTTGAAACGGAAAAGGGGCTGGTGGCCAATGAGATGGCGCCCCGGGTGCATAACTCCGGCCACTGGACGATGGAGGGGGCGCTGACCAGTCAGTTCGAGAACCATATTCGCGCCATTACCGGCTTGCCATTGGGTAGCACGCAGCCGGTGACGCCCTGGTGCGCCATGATCAATATAATCGGTGATACCGGGCCGGTGGCGGAGGTGCTGCGCCTGTCGGGTGTGCATTTGCATTTATATGACAAGGCGCCCCGTGCTGGACGCAAGCTGGGGCATATTAATGTGGTGGCGCGCAGCCGTACGGAGCGCAACAAGCTGCTGCAGGCGCTGCAAGGTTTTGTCCCGGATGGGCTGATCGGGAAAATCGCGTAGGGTTTATGCACACCGGGCATGGCTTCCTTTTCTACAATCCCGTTGTCTTTGTTGGGGGAGGGTGCCGGTGAAGTGGCAGATGGCGTTGGTATTGATGCTGTTCAGTGCGGTGGCTCAGGCGCAGTTGCTGGTGGCCACAGCGGCGAACTTTGCCGACACGCTCAGGGCACTGGCCGCTATGTATCAGCAGCAGGGCGGGGTGCCGGTGCGGCTCAGCGTGGGTTCCAGCGGCAAGCTGTTTGCTCAGATTCGCCACGGCGCCCCCTATGATCTGTTCTTTTCCGCCGACCTGATGCGTCCGCAGAAGCTCTATCAGGCTGGGTTGGCAAGCCGACCCCAACCCTATGCCTTGGGTGAGTTGGTGCTGTGGCAGCCACAGGGGCCGTTGCCGCCCCGGCAGCGCTTGCTCAAGCAGCAGTTTCGCTATTTAAGCATCGCTAATCCCCATACTGCGCCCTATGGCCGGGCGGCGCGACAAGTGCTGGTGAAGCTGAAGCTGTGGCCGACCGTGCGCACCCGGGTGGTGCGTGGTGAAAATGTCGGTCAGGCATTTAATTATGTGCGCAGTGGGGCGGCGCAGTTGGGCTTTGTCGCCCGCGCCCAGGTGGTGCAAATTGGTCAGGACGATGATGCCCACCGCTGGCTGGTGCCGCAAAGCTTGTATGATCCGGTGGTTCAGGCGGCGGTAGTGATTCGCCGCAGTCGGCAGCAGACGGCGGCGCAGGATTTTCTCGCATTTGTGCTGCATGATCCAGCAGCGCGCCACTTGATTCAGCAGCATGGGTATCGGCTGCCATGAGCCTGCTGGCGCTGATCGACTGGCAGAGTCTGTGGCTGACATTCAAGGTGGCGGCGCTGACCACCCTGATTCTGTTGCTGCTGGGCACGCCCATTGCGCTTTATCTTGCCTTCAGCCGTAGCCGCTTGCGCCCCATCTGGGAGGCGGTGGTGGCCTTGCCGCTGGTGTTGCCCCCTACGGTGTTGGGGTTCTACCTGCTGATGGCCATGGCGCCGGACTCTCCTATTGGACAGTTCTACGGGCGGCTCTTTCCCGATCAAACCCTACCCTTCAGCTTTACCGGAGTGGTGATTGCCTCGGTGTGTTACTCCTTGCCCTTTGCCGTGCAGCCGCTGATGCACGCCTTTGAGCAGGTGGGGCGGGGGCCGTTGCAGGCGGCGGCATTGCTGGGTGCGCCGAAGTGGGCGCAATTGTTCCAGGTGTTGTTTCCCTTGGCGCGGCGGGGCTTTCTGCTGGCGGCTACCCTGACCTTCGCCCATACGGTGGGGGAGTTTGGCGTGATCCTGATGGTGGGCGGGAATATCCCGGGGGTCACGCAGGTGGCCTCCATCACCATTTATGAGCAGGTGGAGGCATTACAGTATGATCGGGCCCACGCGCTGTCGCTGGTGTTGCTGTTGTTTTCATTTGCGGCTTTGCTGATGGTTTATGGTTTGAATCGCCGCTGGGGTGGCCGCCATGGCTGAATTGAAGCTGTCCGGGCAGGTGCAACGGGGGGGCTTTAGGCTGCAGGTGCCCGATATGGTGTTGCCCGCAGAAGGGGTGACGGTGCTGTTCGGCCCCTCGGGTGTGGGTAAATCCACCCTGCTGGATGCTGTGGCGGGCTTGATTCCCGCTCCGGCATTGCGCATCTGCCACGGCGATCAGGACTGGCGCGGTATGCCGCCGCCGCAGCGGGGCATCGGGATGGTGCGGCAGCAGGAGCCGCTGTTTGCCCATCTGACTGTGGCGCAGAATTTACGCTTTCCGTTGCAGTTTGTTCCGGCGCGGCTGTTTCACTTTGATGAGGTGGTGCGCTTGTTGGGGCTGGCGGAATGGTTGGTGCGCTATCCTCAACAGCTTTCCGGCGGCCAGCGTCAGCGGGTGGCGTTGGGGCGGGCATTGTTGCGCCAGCCTGCGTGGCTGTTTCTGGACGAGCCTTTGAGCGCACTGGATGATCCTGCTCGCCGTGAGATCCTGGGCCTGTTGGAGCAGGTCAAGCGAGACTATGCCGTGCCCATGTTGCTGGTAACCCATCGGGTGGATGAGGTGGAGCGGCTGGCGGATCATGTGGCCTTTGTGGATCACGGCGAGGTGGCGCCGCCGGTGTCCGTTTGGCAGGCGGTGCGCACGGCCGGCTCGCGCCTGTTTGCCACGGCGGAACCGGTCTCCTTGCTGCAGGGACGGGTGCTCAATCCTGCGAATGCGGATGGCCTGAGTGAGGTGCAGATCGGCCAACAGCGATTGTTGGCCCAGCCGCTAAGCCTGCCCCCCGGTGCGGTTTGTCGCATTCGTATTCCAGCGTCCCAAGTCATGTTGGCCCAGGCGCCGGTGGCGGGGGTGTCCGCCCTGAATCAGTTGGCGTTGCAGGTGGAAAGCGTGACGGTGCAGGCCCATCAGGTGGTCGTGAGCCTGGCCGTGGCGGATGGGCAGGTGTTGTTGGCCACGGTCACCCGACGCACCTTTGAGGCCTTTGCCATCAAGCCCCATCAGCGTCTTTGGGCGCTGATCAAGGCTGTCAGTATTCTTTAGCGGCCTGTTCACGCAGGGAAATAATCGGCCAGCCTTGTTGTTGGGCATAATGGGCCAGCTTTTCGTCTGGATCCACCGCCACGGGATGGTCCACCTGTTGCAGCAGCGGGATGTCATTGTGGGAATCGGAGTAGAAGTGGCTGTCGGCAAGGGTTGCATCCTGCTCATTTAGCCACTGCTGCAGGCGCACCACTTTTCCCTGTTGAAAGGTGGGGGTGCCCACAATCTCACCGGTGAAGCGCCCATGACTGTCCACTTCCACTTCGGTTCCCAACAGGATGTCCACGCCCAGGCGTCGGGCGATGGGACGGGTGATAAAGGTATTGGTGGCGGTAATGATCATCACCGTATCGCCCCGGGCTTTGTGCTCGGCGATCAGCGCCTCGCCCTTGGGCAGGATGATCGGTTCAATATAGCGTTGCATAAATTGATCATGCCAGCGGGCCAGTTCGGCCGGATCCCGTCCCACCAGCGGGGCCAGAGCAAAGCGCTGGTAGGCGTATATGTCCAGTTCGCCGCGGCAGTAGTCTCTATAAAACTGTTCATTCTGTTGCCGGTAAGTGTCGGCATCCACCAGCCCTAAATCGATGACGAACTCACCCCACAGATGGTCGCTGTCACCGGCCAGCAGCGTGTTGTCCAGGTCAAAAATTGCCAGCGCCATGATTGGCTCCTAAAATAAGAACAGATATCAATCTGAGAAAGCAACGCGATGCCGAATTATAACCGCAGTGAGGATGACGTCATCATTGATGAGGCGGGATACCGGCCCAATGTGGGCATTATTCTGGTCAATCCGCAGGGTCAGCTCTTTTGGGGCAAGCGGATTGGTCAGGATGCATGGCAGTTTCCCCAGGGCGGGATTCAGGCCCATGAAACGCCTCAGCAGGCGGCGTTTCGTGAGCTGCGTGAAGAGGTCGGGCTCAAGCCCGCCGATGTGCGCGTCTTGGGACGTACCAATGACTGGTTACGCTATGACCTGCCTAAATATTTGATCCGCAGTCGCAATCGTCCTGTGTGTGTGGGCCAGAAACAGATCTGGTTCATGTTTGGCCTGCTGGCGCCGGAAAGCGCGATAGACTTGACCTCTCACCGTACCCCGGAGTTCGAATCCTACCGCTGGGTGGATTACTGGGTGCCGGTACAGGAAG
>DQVN01000083.1 GCA_015661715.1 Sulfurivirga caldicuralii | reverse complement strand
GAACACAATACGCCCCCACCAAGACCCCATCGGACAGATGCACGCTGCCCTCCAGCACCACACCTACATCCAGGGTCACATCCTGTCCCACCGTCACAGTGCCGCGAATATCAATCTGCTCCGGATCCACCACCGTTACCCCCTGACGCATCAACCGCTGCACCTGCTCCCGCTGATACGCCCGCTCCAGTTGGGCCAACTGCTGTTTGTCATTGACCCCCATGGTCTCGATCGCCTTGCGCGCTTGCGTGGTGGCCACCTCAAAGCCATCGGCGACACAGAAACGCACAATATCGGTCAGATAAAATTCACCTTGGGCATTGTCCTTGTCCAGCTGATCCAACCACTTTTTCAGCCAGCGCCCCTGCACCGCCATCATTCCGGTATTCACCTCTTTAATGGCCAACTGCTCAGGGGTCGCATCCTTCTGCTCCACGATGGCCTGAACGCGATGATGATGATCCCGGATAATGCGACCATAACCGGTCGGATCTTCCAACTCCACTGTCAGCAGCGCTAAAGGGTGCGCCTCATTGACCAACCCCGCTAGATCCCGCAGTGTGGCCGGCGCGACCAACGGTACATCACCATAAAGAATCAGCGCCACATCCTCATCCGCCAATCGAGGCAAACCCTGAGCAACCGCATGGCCAGTACCCAACTGTTGACGCTGTTCTACCCACTGAATGTGGGGATCCGTAAATGCCTGGCGCACCTGTTCAGCCCCATGGCCCACCACCACAATAGCGCGCTCAACCGGAATATTGGCCGCACTCTGCAGTACATAATGCAGCAACGGCTTTCCTGCCAATGGCTGCAATACCTTAGGCAGACGGGATTGCATACGCGTGCCTTTTCCGGCAGCGAGAACAATGGCTGTCAACATGGTATTAACCCTTTAAAGAAAGGCCTATTTTACCTTGACCAAAAGAAATACGCCGCGATAGCAGGATGGGGGAATGCTGATGACACCCGAATTGGCAAAAATTGTGAATTTGATGAGATAGGCAAAAATAACCGCAGAGAAATTCTGCGGTTATTAAGTCATGATAAGGCTGTGTTTAATCGCCTCATCCGCTTGCCTTTTTATGCAGGCAGACAACGGGTCAATATCAGTGAGACAACCCTTGTTTACTCAACCGTTCTCTCAACTTAGCTATAGCGGCCAATTGAGCCACAGCCTCAGCCAGCTCGGACTGTGCTTTAGCAAAGTCTACTTCTGATTGAGCCTTCTGCATGGCCTCTTCAGCCCGCTGCTTAGCTTGTAACGCCTTGGCCTCATCCAGATCCTCAGCACGGACGGCAGCGTCAGCCAGGATGGTCACCACATCGGGTTGAACCTCGAGAATACCACCCGCAACAAAGAAATGCTCTTCTTCATCGCCACTGACAATGCGCACGAGCCCAGGCTTCAGTGTGGAAAGAAACTGGGTGTGATGGGGCAAGATGCCCACCTCACCCTCGGCAGCCAACGCGAACACCTCATTCGCTTTTCCGGAAAAAAGCGGTTGTTCAGCGCTCACGATGTCAACTTTAATGGTTGCCGCCATGATTTACCCCTTCTCTTTCATCTTCTGCCCTTTTTCGATGGCCTCATCAATGCCACCCACATAGAGGAATGCCTGCTCTGGCAGATCGTCCAACTCACCAGAAAGGATCATTTTGAAGCCACGCAGAGTTTCCTTCAGCGGAACATAAACACCTGGCTGACCGGTAAAGACTTCCGCCACGTGATAAGGCTGAGACAGGAAGCGCTGGATCTTACGCGCCCGGGCAACGGTCAGACGGTCTTCTTCAGACAGTTCATCCATACCCAGAATGGCGATGATATCGCGCAGTTCCTTGTAACGCTGCAGCGTGCGCTGTACCTCACGGGCAATCTCATAATGCTCCTGACCCACGACTTGAGGATCCAACTGACGAGAGGTGGAATCCAGCGGGTCGATAGCCGGGTAGATACCCATTTCCGCGATGGAACGGTTCAATACCACAGTCGCATCCAAGTGAGCAAAGGTTGTCGCTGGAGACGGGTCAGTCAAGTCGTCCGCCGGTACATAAACCGCCTGGATGGAGGTGATAGAACCCTTCTTGGTGGAAGTGATCCGTTCCTGAACCATCCCCATCTCTTCCGCTAGGTTCGGCTGATAACCCACTGCGGAGGGCATGCGGCCCAACAGTGCGGATACTTCAGTACCGGCCAGGGTATAACGGTAGATGTTGTCGATGAACAGCAGCACATCACGGCCTTCATCCCGGAAGTATTCCGCCATGGTCAGACCGGTCAGGGCCACCCGTAGACGGTTGCCTGGCGGCTCATTCATCTGGCCATAGACCAAGGCAACCTTATCCAAAACGTTTGACTCCTTCATTTCATAGTAGAAGTCGTTACCTTCACGGGTACGCTCACCCACACCGGTGAATACAGAATAACCGCTATGCTCGATGGCGATATTACGGATCAACTCCATCATATTAACGGTTTTACCTACCCCCGCACCGCCGAACAGGCCGACTTTACCCCCTTTTGCGAAGGGGCAAACCAGATCGATTACTTTAACGCCAGTCTCCAGTAGTTCCGTAGCCGGTGCCAACTCATCAAATGCTGGCGCCTTGCGGTGAATGACCCATTTGTCCTCTGCTTCAACGGGCCCAGCATGGTCAATGGCATTACCCAATACGTCGAAAATCCGTCCCAATGTGGCCTTACCCACCGGTACAGCAATCGCTTTACCGGTATTGCTAACGGCCATGCCGCGTTTGAGACCATCAGAAGGACCCATAGCGATTGCACGCACAACGCCGTCACCGATCTGCTGCTGAACTTCCAGCGTCAGGTTGGCGTCGTCGACAATCAAGGCGTCATAGATATTTGGCAGCGTTTCGCCGTCGAATTCGACGTCGATAACGGGGCCAATGATTTGTACGATTTTTCCGCTCATGATCTTGTACCTTTGTCTTTAATTTCCAAACCTTAGCCTTCAATCGCCGCAGCGCCGGAGACGATCTCGGAAATTTCTTGCGTAATAGCGGCCTGACGGGCCTTGTTATATGCAAGCTGCAATTCCTTAATGATCTTGCCGGCGTTATCGGTGGCGTTCTTCATGGCGATCATCCGCGCAGACTGCTCACAGGCGGCGTTTTCAACCACTGCACCGAAGACCAAGCCTTCGATATAACGCCTCATCAACAGTTCCAAGGCGGTTTTGGCGTCAGGTTCGTAGATGTAATCCCAGTAAACCGGTTTTTTATCCGTAACCTCTTCAGACTGAATGGGGACCAGCTGAGAAATGGTCGGCTGCTGGGTCATGGTATTCACAAACTCGTTGGAAGCGATATAGAGAGCATCCAACTCACCAGCATCCAACATATCAAACATGACACGGATGGAACCAATCAGATCATCCAGATGGGGGGTATCACCCAAATCCACTACAGATGACACCACATCCCCACCCACATGTTTGAAGAAGTTTTCGGCTTTGCGACCGACCAATCCCAGCTTCACTTGAGCACCAGCTTCCTGCCAGTCCTTGATCTGCCGGATACATCTACGGAACAGGTTGTTATTCAAACCACCACACAAGCCACGGTCAGAAGAGATCACCAACAGGCCAATCTTCTTCTGCTCACTTGCCTGGGTATAGGGATGCTTATACTCAGGATGTGCACTGGCCACATGGCCGATGACACGCTTGAGTTTATCCACATACGGGCGAGTAGCCTCCATGCGTGCCTGGGCACGACGCATTTTGGCCGCCGCCACCATCTCCATGGCTTTGGTGATCTTCTGGGTGTTTTTGATCGAACTGATCTTACCCTTGATTTCCTTACTTGCACCTGCCATGGCTAAACCCTCTTAGTAGACACCGTTGGCCTTGAAGTCTTCAATCGCCTTACGCAGTTGTGACTCCAGCTCGTCGTTCCAATCCCCGGTCTCATTCAGTTTAGCCATCAGCTCGGCATGTTCACTGTTCAAATAGGCATGCAGGGCTTTTTCAAAATCCTGAACCTTTTCTACCGGCACATCATCCAGGAAGCCTTCGTTGGCGGCATACAAAGAAGCGGCCATCTCACCGATCGACAGCGGGCTGTACTGTGGCTGTTTCATCAGCTCAGTAACACGCTTGCCGCGTTCTAATTGAGCCCGCGTTGTCGCATCCAGGTCTGATGCAAACTGGGCAAAAGCTTCCAGCTCGCGGTACTGAGCCAGGTCGAGACGCACGCCGCCACCCAGCTTCTTGATCACTTTGGTCTGAGCCGCACCCCCCACACGGGATACAGACAGACCTGCATTAATCGCCGGACGAATACCTTTGGCAAACAGAGAGGTCTCCAGGAAGATCTGGCCATCCGTAATGGAGATGACATTCGTGGGAACGAAAGCAGAAATATCCCCCGCCTGGGTTTCGATAATCGGCAATGCCGTCAATGAACCGGTTTGACCCTTGACCTCACCGTTGGTGAAACGCTCTACATAATCCGCATTAACGCGGGCTGCACGTTCCAACAGGCGGGAGTGGAGATAGAAGATGTCACCGGGATAAGCTTCACGGCCCGGAGGACGACGCAGCAACAGAGAAATTTGACGATAGGCCCAAGCTTGCTTGGTCAGATCGTCGTAAATGATCAGGGCATCTTCACCGCGATCACGGAAATATTCACCCATGGAGCAGCCCGAATAAGCCGCCAAGTACTGCTGCGCTGCGGGATCAGAGGCATTGGCCGCCACCACTGTGGTGTATTCCATGGCGTCATGCTCTTCCAGTTTACGCACAATATTGCGCACTGTTGACGCTTTCTGGCCAATGGCCACATAGATACACTTCACACCTGTACCTTTCTGGCGCAGAATCGTATCGATTGCAATGGCCGTTTTACCGGTCTGACGGTCACCGATAATCAACTCCCGCTGACCTCGACCGATCGGGATCATGGAGTCAATCGCCTTAATACCGGTCATCAGGGGCTGATCAACCGATTTACGGTCGATTACGCCCGGAGCGATGCGCTCAACCGGTGATGTCACTTTGGCATCAATCGGGCCTTTTCCATCAATGGGACGACCCAGCGCGTCAACAACGCGGCCCAGCAATTCGGGGCCAACGGGCACTTCCAGGATACGACCGGTGCATCGGACCGTATCGCCTTCAGAAATATGTTCATATTCACCCAGTACGACCACACCCACGGAGTCACGCTCCAGGTTCAGCACCATGCCATAGGTGTTTTCGTCGAACTGGACCATTTCGCCATACATGGCATCAGACAGGCCGTAAATACGCGCGATCCCGTCTGCGATACTGATTACAGTGCCTTCGCTGCCTTTTTCTGCGGCAACCTCAAAGCCTTCAATACGGCTTTTGATCAAGTCACTGATTTCAGAGGGATTCAGTTTCATTGTGTCCTCTCCAGATTATTGGGCAATTGCTGCACGCAATTTATTCAGTTGAGTGCGGGCACTTCCGTCCACCACCCAGTCACCAACCTGAACTCGCATCCCTGCGATCAGGTCGGCATCCACGCTGTAATCGACTTGCACATCAGCGTTGAATTTCTTCTTCAGTGCAGCTTCAAGTGTCTTTTTATGCTCGACCGTCGGCGCCAGTGCTGAAATCGCCTGCGCCACTACACGATTTTCCGCTGCAGCACGCATGGACTCATAAACTTTCGCCACGTCTGGCAGCAACAACAGGCGATCGTGCTCTGCCATGACCTTCAACAGGTTTTTTGCATCCTCCGGCAGCGCTTCACCCAAAACCTCAGTAAACAGCTTGATTTTGTCTGCTTGACTGATTTCCGGGTTCTTCAATACCTTCCGAGCCTGCTCGTCTGCGGCAACCGCCGCCAAAGCTGCCAGAATATCTGACCATTGTGCCAGGGCATTAGCTGCCTTGGCGTGCTCAAAGGCCGCTTCGGCGTAAGGTCGAGCGATGGTCAATGTATCTGCCATAGCATAGTTCCCTTAGATAGATTGAGTCAGGGAATTAAGCAGCTTTTCGTGCGCCTTGGCGTCCACCTCTTTCTGCAGAATCTTTTCTGCACCGGTGACAACCAGCTGTGCAACTTCCTGACGAAGCTGCTCCCGCGCCTGCGCAATTTCCTGTTCAATTTCGGCCTGTGCGGCTGTTTTGATCCGCTCGGCTTCTTCTTGTGCCTTGATCTTGGCGTCTTCCACGATCTCATTGGCACGCTTTTCAGCCTGGGCCAGAATGTTGGCGGCTTGCGCCTTGGCATCCTTCAGCACATCTTTGGCTCGCTGTTCAGCCAGCTCCAATTCGTGCTTGCCCTTTTCAGCAGCTGACAGTCCATCGGCAATTCGCTTCTGCCGTTCAGCCATCAGCTTGGTCAGCGGACCCCACAGCACCTTGTTCACAAACCAAATCAACAGGATAAACGCTACGATTTGGATGAGAAGGGTCGCGTTAATATTCACTGTGGTTACCTCGTTAAATTAACAGTTAGGGGCTCGTTTCTCCCTATGACTTAAGCACCCAGGGCCGCTTTCATCGCACCAACGAACGGGTTGGCGAACAGGAACCACATCGCAAATGCCAGAATAATGAAAGGAAATGATTCCATCAAACCGGCAAAGATAAACATATTGGTCATCAATTGAGGGCGCATTTCAGGCTGGCGGGAAATGCCTTCCAGGGTTTTGGAACAGATCAGACCCCAGCCGATCGCAGAACCCAAGCCAGCAGCAGCCAGGATCACGCCAACACCGATAGCAGTCGCAGAATAGATATCAGCGATCATTGCAGCAGTTACTTCCATCGTTTTCACTCCTAAGTTTCAAAGTTAAAGTTCAAAATAAAGCCTAAACATGCCTCGGATCCCACTTAGGGAGCCGCTGGTCTGTTGCGGGCATGCCCGCCATCCGGCCCGAGGGCCATAGGCACGACGCATATGCCATGCCCTGGATAAAAGCCTTAATGATCCTCAGTATGCGCCATGCCCAGATAGACAATGGTCAGCACCATGAAGATAAAGGCCTGCAGTGTGATGACCAACAGGTGGAACAACAACCACCCCAGGTCCAACACAGCTTGCAGCGGTGCCCAGAACAGGGCAGCGGCACCCACTGCCAAGGTTCCACCGATCAGTGCGATCAGCATGAACACCAGCTCCCCTGCGAACAGGTTACCGAACAGTCGCAACGCAAGGGAAATCGGTTTAGCAATTTCTTCAATCACGGTCATGATCACATTGACCGGCGCCAGATAAGGGCCAAAGGGGTGGGTTAAGAACATTTTGATAAACCCACCCACACCTTTGATTTTGATATTAAAGTAAATAATCAGGCCAAACACCACCAACGCCAATGCCAATGTGGCATTCAAATCAGTCGTGGGCACAACACGCAAGTAATTGATACCTATTAAACTAGCCAACCAGGGCAACAGATCGACCGGAATCAGATCCATAAAGTTCATCAACCAAACCCAGGCAAAGATCGTCAACGCCATGGGGCCGATAAACTTCGGCGCACCAGGAAACGCATCCTTGATATTCGTCTGCACAAACTCCACCAACATTTCAAAGAAGTTCTGCAGACCACTGGGCACACCATCGCTAGCAGTGGCCATGGTTTTTTTACCCAACCAAATCAAAAATGCGCCCAGCAGGACACTGAAAAAAATGGTGTCGAGATGAAATGTCCAGAACCCCTCACCTACACTCAGGTTGGTCAGGTGGTGCTGGATATATTCGACCGTACTCATCTTCTCCGCGCTCAAGGTCCACTCTCCTTAGTCTGTTAATCGACGCTTGCCTTGCAGGCTGAATAGATTGCCCAGCTGCATAACCACGAAGGTCAGCACCATTGGCATAGGTGCCAGCCCAACAAGCGCCATCCCCAATGCAAAAAACACGGCAAGCAGGATAAACCTAATCACCGCACTGATATATAAGACGGTCATGCCGGCTTTGGGATCCTCTTTCGCCCGCTCATTGGCAAGACGAAACCCGACACTCAACATCGCCAGATTCGCCACTCCAATGCCAAAGCCAAACAGGGCGGATAACCACTCACCCTGGATCATGCCAAAACCGACTACAGCCAGCAGACCCAATCCACCTTGCAACCAGACAGCCTTTTCCTGTCCATTCATGCAGATTCGTCCGTCTGCTTAGCCTGTTGTTCCTGTTCTGCCTGGCGGGCATGGTAGCGGTCGGCAGCGGTACTGACTTCATGCACTTTCATCATGCCACCGATCATCCCCAGCAGGCCGCAAGCCAGCATGGCGAAAGGTCGCGTGTCCGCCAGCTCATCAATGACATACCCCACGAGAAACCCGGAAATCACCATCGCGGTGAACATGGTGCCAGCACCTATCAGCAAAAAATTGGCACCTCTAGATCGGGGAGGTTCGGGGGCTTTGTCCATTGATCCTGCTCAATACAAATTCCCTTTATGATACCGGCCGCTGCACAGCCGCGCAAGCATGTTTTATGGGGGATGGCATCTTTCCTGAGCACATAATCAATATGTTGTGGTTTAACCCTCACCAATCACTACACCTCTATCTCCAACAGCTGAAGTAGGCGGTCCAACTCGTCCAGATCGCTGTAGTGAATTTCCACTTTACCCCGCCCTTTGGGGGTAACGCGCACGCTTACTTTTGCCCCCAACTTCTCGGCCAAACGATTTTCCAGTGCCACGATATCAGGATCTTTCTCACCCGCAACGGGGCGGGGCAGCTCGGCCTGATCGGCTTTCACCGCCTTTTCCATCTGGCGTACACTCCATCCCTGTTCAATGGCTTTGCGGCCCAGTGCCATCTGGCGATCCTCCGGCAAGGATAATAATGCGCGTGCATGCCCCATTGTCAGCGCCCCATCATGCACCCAGGCCTGCACCTGTGCCGGTAATTTGAGCAAACGCAACAGATTGGTCACCTGGGCACGGGACAACCCAACCACTTCTGCCAACTGCTCATGGGTCAAGGAAAATTCCTCTAACAAACGCGCCAAGCCATGGGCTTGTTCAATGGGGTTGAGATCTTCCCGTTGCAGGTTCTCGATTAACGCCAAGGCCAGTGTGGTCTGGTCATCCGCTTCACGTACGATGACCGGCACCTGCTTTAACCCCGCTTGATGGGCCGCACGCCAGCGCCGTTCCCCTGCAATGATTTCATAGCCGTCATCAATGGGGCGCACCACTATCGGCTGCACTAAACCCTGAGCCTTGATCGATTCGGCCAATGTCTCCAGCGCCACTTCATCAAAAAGCTGGCGCGGCTGATAGGCACCAGGTTTGAGCTGATCCAACGCCAATT
>DQVN01000081.1 GCA_015661715.1 Sulfurivirga caldicuralii | reverse complement strand
CCTTGATAGATTGCACAACAAGGGGGTATTGTAGCGGAGATGTATAAGATTGCATTTTTTGTGCCGGAAAGTCATCTGGAAGTGGTTAAGGCGGCCATGTTTGCCGCAGGTGCTGGCCGTATTGGTCAATATGATCGATGCAGTTGGCAGGTTAAGGGAACGGGACAGTTTCGCCCCCTTAAAGGCGCGGACCCTTTTATAGGGCAGGTCGATCAGGTCCAGCAGGTGGTGGAGTACAAGGTTGAGATGGTGTGTGAAGATGAAGTCATTCACGCTGTGGTGCAGGCGATGAAAGCGGCGCATCCCTATGAGACACCCGCCTATGATGTGTTGAGACTGGAGGCTATCTAATCTAACCCGTAGATTGCATTAAAGTGGTGGTGTGTGTGCAATCAATGCTTTCTCGACAGAGTCTTGTAGCTGCTTTCCAGTGGTTTTTGGCTGGAGGTGCTTTGGTTGCTGCCCATCTGCTCTTGTGATCCTTGCGGCTTTTTGCAAGCTTATTGGCGCTTTATGCAACGTAGTTTTGCTGCGACTGAAATGCATTCATCACGGGTGGGGTCGTTCTGTGGGCGTCTAAAATACCTCCCCACAATTTGGTTTCATCAGACCGGCATGAGCATGGTGGCAAAGACTATCATTATCCTGCGTCTCTGGTGTAACTAGTTGGTTAAAGGTCAATGAGCGCATAAGCCCCTGTTTGTAAAAGAAAGGTATTTCATAAGAGCTTGATATCATGAAAAACTTATCTTATACTGCAATTTCACTGGCAACAGTGACCTCCTCTTGAAGAGCTTTGTTTGAACTTTCGTTCGTCCGAATGGAAAGGCGCCCGGCATGAGTTTCATGTCGGGTTTTTTTCATTGGTTGCTTCTCTACCTTTTCTCTTGATTTGTTATAAAAAATCTTTATATTTAGGGCAATGACCAATCACCAAAGGAGTATGTAATGAGCATGAAGGGGATTTTTCTGTTTCTCCTGACAAACATTGCGGTCATCGCCGTGGCCTCTATCACGCTAAGCGTGTTGGGCGTGTCGGGCTATGTGGGGCAATATGGACTGGATTTGGGTAATCTACTGGTTTTTGCAGCCGTGTTTGGCTTTGCGGGTTCGTTGGTTTCTTTATTCCTGTCCAAATGGATGGCTTTGCAGATGACCGGCGCAAAGGTTATTGACCCGCAACATCCGCAAAGTTCCGCTGAAGCCTGGTTGGTTCAGACGGTGCATCGTTTGGCGGAGAAAGCCGGTATTGGGCATCCGGATGTGGCCATTTATCCTGATCCGGCACCCAATGCGTTTGCCACTGGCTGGAACCGTAACAATGCGCTGGTGGCTGTCTCCACCGGGCTGCTGGAAAATATGACGCAGGATGAAGTGGAGGCAGTGCTGGCCCATGAGGTGGCACATATCGCCAATGGCGACATGATTACCATGGCGTTGCTGCAAGGCGTGGTCAACACCTTTGTCATTTTCTTCGCCCGCATTGCCGGTTACTTTGTTGATCGCGTCATTCTGCGTAATGAAGATGATGCGCCAGGCATTGGCTTTTATGTGGCCAGCTTTATTTTCGAGATTCTGTTTGGCATTTTGGCCAGTACGATTGTCATGTGGTACAGCCGCAAACGAGAGTTCCGTGCAGATGCTGGTGGGGCTTTCTTGGCGGGTCGCGACAAGATGATCGCGGCGCTGCGCCGGTTGATGAGTATTCATGAGCCTGCCCACTTGCCGGAACAGTTGGCGGCATTTGGTATCAATCAGTCCATTTCTCAAGGCTTGATGGCGTTGTTTGCCAGCCACCCGCCGCTTGAAAAGAGAATTGAATACCTTATGCAGGCAGATGAGCGCCAGTTGAAGTTGGGGTTGGGTCTGAGCTGATAAGAATATCTGCTTTATTCGAGAGCAAGCAGTGCGCGGTTTTGAGAACGAAAGAAGATCAGCATAGTCTGTCTTGATATACCGGCTTAGGGCTTTGCCTCCTAAGCCGGTTTTTTATTTGCCCTGCCCGGGGAAAGGAGAGGGTAAAGATTGGATGGCCATTGCCGCCTTGTGGTTGCGGGGTGAGCTTAAAGTAAATGCCTTAAATCAGCCAGTTGAAAGCCCATCAGTGGAAGATCTATTGTCTTACTGAGGGCCATGACTTTGAAAATCTCACCCATTTCTTCTGGCAGGGTTAGGGTTTTAATTTGTTGGGAAAGTTTGAGCTGTTCGGTGATCGGCAAGTTTGCGGGCAGGGCTTCCAGTAATCCTGTGCTCATTAGAAAGTGTGCTTGGGTGGTGAAGCCAGAAACTTTGAAGCCCGCCTGGAAACCGGCTTCAGCGACAGCAGTAAAATCCACATGGGCGGTGATATCTTGGAGGCCGGGCCAGATAAAAGGATTGTCATGTACGTGGTGATGGTAGAAACAGCGTAGGGTGCCATTGAGCCGTGCTTGCTGGTATAGCTCTTGCCGAGGAAAGCCATAATCAATCAGCAGTGCGACACCGCGAGCCATAAAGTGGCTGATGCTGTTCAGCCAGGGATGGATATTCAAGTTTACCTCTGCCTTATAGCCCAGAGAGGTGGGTTGAATTAGTTTGCGCAGGTCGTTGATGATATGCTGGAGGTCGGCGTCTACGACGGGCATTTCCGCCCAAATGAGCTGGTCGTTTTCATCCAGTCCCACGCCCATGCGCCAGGCCGCATCAGGGGTTAGATAAAGCCGTTCAACTGGCATGGCATCCAATACTTCATTGGCAAGCACAATACCCAGCCAGCCGGGTTGAGGGAGATGGGTTAACCATTCTATGCGCTGGAAAAGTGCTGAGGGCAGGCTTTGCTGGAGAAGCGTTTTTTGATGCAACTTTAGATGGGCGCTGACCTCCATGATTTGGTAGCGTTCTGGCAGTGCATCCACTTCGGCTAATGCCAATAGGATGTCCCGGGTTAATTTGCCGGAGCCTGCACCAAACTCCAGGATGTTTCCGCCGTTCAGGGAATTAAGGACCTGTTCTATTTGGCGTGCAATACACTGGCCGAATAGGGGAGTAAGTTCCGGTGCAGTGACAAAATCACCTTCTGCTCCGAGCTTGGGTGTACCGCTGGCGTAATAGCCTAAATTGGGGGTGTAGAGCACCCGCTGCATGTATTCTGCAAAGGGCATGGGACCATACTGGCGGATGGCGTTTTGAATGCGTTGTAGTAGCGCGTTGCTACGCACTTGCTCGTCTGGTGAGGGGGTTGGTAGGTTCATTTTCGTTTTCATGCTGCGGTATTATGCATATTGGCAAGCGTATTGCTTGCTCTAAGATTAAAGGGGTGTGTCATGAAAGTAGGCATCAAAAAAGTACATGAAGATGAATGGTGGGTAGAGGCGGGCTGCGCCATCATTCGGTTGAATTATTTTCAGGTGGAGTTGCTCAATATTGTATTGAAGCAGGCGGTCAGTTTGGAGGAAGGCGGGCGATATGATCTTCTTAAAGGGTTTGTGCAGTTGAGCCAGAAGCTCAAGCTTTTGTCAGATGAAGATCTGCAATTGCTGTTGCGTCAGATTGATGACCGCGACTTGGGCCATTTGCTTCGGGTGTTGGATGATGAGGTGTTGAAGGCGCGGATTCTACGGAATGTGGGACCATTGGTGGCAAAACAGCTTAAACAGGATCTCGAGCAGGATGCGCCCTTGGATGAAGAGGTGGTTAAGCGCAGTATTGAGCGGATTATGCGCCGCGCATTTGAGTTAGAAGGGCAGGGCAAAATCGAGTTTCAGACAGAGGTAACGGAATACATCTGAGATGGATATTGAGATTCATAAACTCAAAAATGGTGAAATCCGGTTGGATTTTGGCCAGGTGATGCTGCATTTGTCGCCTGAAGTGATTAAAACGCTGCAGCAGGTGGTGGAAAAGCGACTCAATATGTCGGGTGAAGCAGAACGGGCGGCGATTGAGAAAAAACTGACTATCTTCCGTGATCTGGCGAATAAGTTGGCCCATATGGATGATCGGGTGTTGCAAAAGGTTTTGCCTCAGCTGACACCTGAGCAGCTAGTAACCCTGGTGCGCTTGTCAGAGGGCGACTACTTTTACCGTAAGGTGTTGCGCAATATGTCCAAGACCAATCGGCGTCAGTTTGAAGAGGACTATGCCCGTTTGAACCGGATTACCAAACATCAGGCGGTGATCTATATGGAACAGATTATTCCTTTGCTGAAAAAAGCAGCCCAAGAACAAAAGGCTTTGGAAGCGCAAATGCAGCAAAAAGTATAGTGACGGGGTTAGAGGCGATGACGCACAATGTGTAAGCCAACACTTTGGGCCTCCCGTATGGCAGCGGGTTTGCGCAGAGTCAGCTTGATACGCTCAATCCGATCAAATTGGTTAAAAAGCTGCGCACAGGTTTGCTCCGCAAGGGTTTCGATCAGGTCATAATGTTGACGGTTGACCAAAGCGATAATTGCATCAGTGACAGCGGCATAGTCCACGCTCAAGGACAGGTCTCCCTGCTCTCCAGCCCCTTGCAGGGGTAGATAGAGTTTCAAGTCGAAGAGTAAAAACTGGGGCACCTGTTTTTCCCACGGCAGAATGCCCACATTCCCTTTGACCTTTAGCCCTTCGATTAGAATCATGTCCTGCATGATAGAATCTCGTCATGTCTGCCTATAGGGGGAGGGTATGTTATCACCAGTGGAATGGGGGATGTTGGCCTTGGCATATCTGTTGGGGTCGGTTTCCTCTGCCATTATCGTCTGTCGTTTGATGGGGCTGGGGGATCCACGTGAAGCGGGTTCCGGTAATCCAGGGGCGACCAATGTACTGCGTATTGGAGGCGAAAAGGGCAAGCTGGCCGCAGCCATTACCTTATTGGGTGATTTGCTGAAAGGATTGCTGGCTGTGCTTATGGCACGGGCTGTCGGTGTGGAAGGCTGGCAATTGGCTGTGGTGGGCATGGGCGCCTTTATCGGGCATCTGTATCCTCTCTTTTTTGGTTTCCGCGGTGGAAAAGGGGTGGCCACCTTTTTAGGTGTCCTGTTTGGTGTGAATGGCTGGATGGGGGTGGTCTTTGCAGTAATCTGGCTGTTTGTGGCCAAAGTG
>DQVN01000113.1 GCA_015661715.1 Sulfurivirga caldicuralii | reverse complement strand
ATGCGCACAAAGCCCACATGCATCCAGTAGTTAACAAAATGTTCACCGGTGGCACACTCACTCTGAGCAATTTCATTCTCATGGTGGGGAAACTGCAAATCCATACCGCCGCCGTGAATGTCAAAGTGTGGCCCCAGACAGCGGGTGGACATGGCGGAGCACTCAATATGCCATCCTGGCCGACCCTTGCCAAAGGGGGCCTCCCATTTGACCTCCTCTGGCTCATCCGCTTTCGCCGCTTTCCACAGAACGAAATCCAACGGATCCCGCTTAGCCGCATTCACATCCACCCGGGCGCCAGCGGCCAAATCCGCCAATTGCTTGTGGGACAAGCGGCCATAACTAGGAAAGTTGCGCACGCTGAAATAGACATCCCCATTGTCCGCCTGATAGGCGCAGCCTTTGCCAATCAACGTTTCGATCATGGACAGAATATCGTCCATATACTCAGTGGCCCGCGGCTCCTCATCGGGCGGCAATACATTCAATGCCCGCTCGTCCTCATGCATGGCTTCGATAAAGCGGGCGGTAAGCTGATTGATCGGCTCGCCGTTCTCCAGCGCACGCTGGATGATCTTGTCATCGATATCGGTGATATTGCGTACATACTTCACCGCCAACCCTTGAGCGCGCAGGTGACGCACCAAGGTATCGAATACCACCATCACCCGCGCATGGCCCACATGGCAGTAGTCATAAACCGTCACCCCGCACACATACAGCCCCACCTTACCGGGCTGAATGGGCTTGAAGCGCTCTTTCTGCCGGGATTCGCTGTTATAGATGAGCAGTTCACTCATGCCTGAACCTCCCGGGCCTGGGCAAAGCGCCGATGGGCCTCCGCGCGCCCCATCAGCTCAAACAGCACTGGCAGCTCCGGCCCCTGCAGCTGGCCTGTCAGCACCCAACGCAGCGGTTGGAACAGGGTCTTCCCTTTTGCACCGGTGGCCTTGAGCGCTTCCACCAGCCCGCTGAAATCCGCCCCCTCAGCCAAGGCCCGTTCGCCGGCGACGAAAAAGTCTCCGCTCACCGCCACCGGCAGCGCCACATCTGGCAATGGCATGGGCGTAAACAACCGCTCAGCCCACGCCACCGCCTCAGCAGGCAAAGTAATGTTGTCCCGCATCAACGCCGCAAAAGGCAGCCATTTTTCCGCCGGCACCTTATCCTGCACAAAGGGGGCCAGCCATTCGGCCGCCGCCGCATCACTCAACGCCTGAACCGCCTCTTTCTGCCAGAATAACAACTGATTCTCATCATACCGGGCTGGGGCCGTACCACACTGACTCAGCTCAAAACCCTCAGCCAACGCCTGCAGATCCATCAGCCTATTGTCGGCATCCTTGTATGTATGCCCCAAACGGGCCATATAGTTGGTCAAAGCCTGCGGCAGAAACCCCTCTGCACGGAGTTGACGAATGGAACGGCTGCCGTGACGTTTGGACAAGGGACTGCCGTCAGCGCCCACGATCATGCTCATATGGGCATACTGCGGCACCGGCAGGCCCAACGCCTGCAGCAGCAGTATCTGGCGCGGCGTATTGGTCAGGTGATCTTCGCCGCGGATAACATGGGTAATGCCCATCAGCGCATCATCTATGGCATTGGAAAAAAAGAAAGCCGCCGACCCATCCGCCTTACGGATAATGAAATCCCCAATATCATCCGTGTTGAAGCGCTGCCGCCCTTTGATGCCATCTTCAAAGACGACCGTCTCCCCCTTGGGCACCTTAAAACGCAAGGTATAGGGTATGCCCTCAGCCATCTTCTGCTGCGCCTGTTCCGGCATCAGGCGGCTGCAACGGCCGTCATAGCGCGGCGGCAGCCCCGCCTGCGCCTGCGCTTTGCGCATCACCTCCAGCTCCGTAGGCGAGCAAAAGCAGGGGTAGGCCAACCCCGCCTCCAGCAGCTGCTGATAATACTGCGCATAGATCGGGGTCCGCTGACTTTGAAAATAGGGCCCCTGTTCACCGCCCACATCGGGACCTTCCTGCCAGTCCAGACCCAACCACAGCAGATCCTCCTTAAGCGCCGCGACAAATTCATCTCGACTGCGTTCGGTGTCCGTATCCTCGATGCGCAGTACAAACCTCGCGCCCCGCTTATGCCCCATCAGCGCATTGAACAGGGCGGTGCGCGCATTGCCCATATGGATATGCCCGGTGGGTGAAGGTGCAAATCGCGTCTTCAAAATCAGCTTCCCTTATAATGAGTAACAAATTGCTTATTTTACAGGAGCAGACCATGCTGCGACGAGGCTTGCTGACTTTAATGCTTATCCCTCTGCTCAGTTGGGCCAATGAACCGACCCGTCCGCAGGTTTTACTGGAAACCAACCACGGCAACATCGTCATAGAACTGTTCCCGGACAAAGCGCCGGAAACGGTGAAAAACTTTCTGCGCTATGTGAACGAGGGCTTTTATGATGGCACCCTTTTCCACCGCGTGATCAAAGACTTCATGATCCAGGGCGGCGGTTACACCGTGAATATGCAGCGCAAGATCACCCGCGCCCCCATTCGCAACGAAGCCGACAACGGCCTGCGCAACCGGATCGGCTATGTGGCCATGGCTCGTGCCAATGACCCACACTCCGCCACCAGCCAGTTTTTCATCAATGTGGCCAACAACAGTTTCCTGGATTTTCGTGAAAAAACCCCGCGCGGCTATGGTTATACCGTATTTGGCCGCGTGATCAAAGGCATGCGGGTGGTGAACAAAATCCGCCAAGTGCCCACCGGCCAACAACACGGCATGCAGGATGTGCCCCTGACACCCGTTATCATCAAACGGGCACGACAGATCAAATAAACAAAGGAGAAACCATGCGTAACCCTAAAGTCATCTTCCATACTAACAAAGGCGATATCGTCATTGCGCTGAACCCAGAGAAAGCGCCAAAAACCGTGGAAAACTTCCTGCGCTACGCCAAAGAGGGCCACTATGATGGCACCATTTTCCACCGCGTCATTCCCGGCTTTGTGATTCAAGGCGGTGGACACACCCCGGATATGGCGCAGAAACCCACCCATGCGCCCATTGAAAACGAGGCGGATAATGGGCTGAAGAACAAGAAATATACCCTGTCCATGGCACGAACCATGGATCCCCACTCTGCCACCAGTCAATTCTTTATCAACCTGGCGGATAATGCCTTTTTGGATCATAGCGGCAAGCATCCAGACGGTTGGGGGTATGCCGTCTTCGGCGAAGTGATCGAAGGGCAAGAGGTCGTGGATGCCATCGCCCAGGTCGCCACTGGCACCCGCGCCGGCCATCAGGATGTGCCCGTTGAAAACATCATCATTGAATCCACCGAAGTCATCGACGGCCAGGATGACTAAAACCCAAATACCCCCCTCCGGAGAGGGGGTCCCCTCATTTTCTTTCAAGCCCGATTTTTCCGCAAGACAAAGCCCTAATAATTCCACACAAAAACTGCCATTTTCGCTCGTAATCGGCGATGTACACCTCCAAACGGAACAAACGCATCCCATTAACCAGGCATTTCTACGCTTTCTCGCCACCCAGGCACGCCAAGCGCACACCCTTTATATCATCGGCGATCTGTTCGAGCGCTGGCTGGGAGATGATATCGGCTTAACGGAATATGCGTTCGCCATTGACGCCCTGCGCGCGCTGACCGACAGCGGCGTAGCGGTCAAGCTGCTCTATGGCAACCGGGACTTTCTTATGCGCGAGGCTTTCTGGGATGCCACCGGTATTCAACCGCTGCCCGAAGTCAAGCACACCACCATCCATGGCCATCGCGTGATGCTATGCCATGGAGACGAGCTATGCACCCTGGATACTGCCTACCAGCACGCGCGGCGCAAACTACGCAACCGTTTTGTGCAATGGTTGTTTCTCAAAATGCCCAAAGCGCACCGTCAGGCCATCGGCGCACGCCTGCGCACCCGATCCCAAGCTGAAACGGCGAACAAGGATCCGGCCCTAATGGATGTGGATGAACAAACGGTTTTGGCCTGGTTCAACGCCTGGCCGGACACCCCCCACCTCATCCACGGCCATACCCACAAACCGGGGCATCACCGTTATGGCAACCGCCATCATCGCTGGGTGGTGGGAGACTGGTCGGCACAGGGCGCCATTCTATTAGTGATTGACGAAACCCAACTCAAACTTGAGCCGGCTCAAGTTGATTGAAGGGTATACAAGTATTATTCTTATCGAGAAGAAATCCAAAAAATGAAACCATGCCTATTAAGCGACTCTTCCTAATTAGCATTGTTCTGTCCCTCTTGCTTCTGACGCATGTCAGCCAGGCGCAAACCTACAACCCACAGGACACCTTTTACAAGGTGCGTACACTGGCAGGCTTGGTGTTGATGCTGCAACAGAAGCACCAAAAGCCACTCCAGCTTCCGCCTGTCCAGGTGGAGGGCGACAAGCATCCCCGCCATGAATACCAAAAAGCCCTGGAAGTACTCAGCAAGATCAACCGCTATCGGCAAATCAACCAGTTGGGCCCCGTTGCCGTCCCTCCCTATCCTTCCCGCCAGGTCACAGCCAATGAGGTCTATGAAATGATCCAGCGCCTCATTACCGAATTGCGCGTCTTGATGGACGAAGACGCCTTCAAGCAAGCGCAAAAGATGGCGGAAAAATATGTCCCAATTCCCGCCTACTTCAGCCGCACCCATAACTATGAGCTGCTGTGGCGCATTTCCAAAGCCTTCGATCCCTTACTGGGGGTGCGTGGGTTTACTCCCTCTGATGTCTATGGACAAACATTGATTGTGCTGGATGCCATTCGCTTTCTGCGCACAACCCAGAACATAACCGACATGCCGCCCAAACCACCCCGTCCAGACAACAAACACCCCAACCATGCTCTACAAGAGGCGGCCCGGTTACTGCAAAAAATTCATCAGGCCGAACGAAACCTGTGGATGGACGCAGTGGAAGTCCCGCGCATTCCCAAACGGGTTATCACTCCCACAGAAGTTTACGATCAAATGCAAACCATTATCGCTGAACTACAGCGTATTAAATACCGTTTAGGGGTCGAGCGTGATTTGATTGAACCGCCTACGCATACCCATAAAACTCCCAGTGATGTGGTGCAAAACTTGCGTTGGGCTCAGGCGGCCATGCCCCTATTTCCATTGGATAAGCCCCTGATTCAATATGACCCACAAAGCTTGCTAAAAACCCCGTCGGATGTCTATGCCATCGCTGAGAATATCCTGCACAAATTACATGCTTACAAACGCTTTCGTGGCATTCGCCTGCGTGCGCAAAAAGCGCCTTATATCGGCGGATTACAGCCACGCCATGTTTATCAAAAAACCACCGAAGTACTGAGCAAAGTGGTTTCTTTGCGTCAACAGGTGGGCTTAGGCGCATCGGCTCTGCCCCTGTATCCCATGCGACCGGTCACACCCAGTGATGTGTATCAGACCATGGCGCGGCTAGAGCGGGAGTTGGATTTGATCTACAAGCGCAGTGGCATGGATATCAAAGATTTCACCCCTAAGACCTATTCGGATAAAGTCCCCTCTGATGTTTTTCATGTGGTCTGGACCATCTCTTATGAAATGGATACCATTTTGGGTACCCAGGGGCAAACGCCCTCCGATGTCTATCGCATGGCAGTTTATTTAGAGCATCATGCCCAGCAATTAGCCCATAAACTGGGCTACGATATAGAGGTAACCCCACCCCCCCTTCAAACCCGGTTTACGGCCGGCAGACGTCATTGTCAAGGCAACAGAGCTGTTTTATCTGATCGGCGATATGAAAAAACGCGCTGGAATCTTTACCGCACCACCCCCTATTCCACCAGCAAACGACCCAGTCACACCGACCGATGTGTACAACCTGGTGGTGGTCATTGCGCCAGAGCTGATCGAGCTGGAAGTCCATCACGGCATTCGTGAACAGGTGCTCTATCCAGCACCGTTTAAGGACAAGACCCCCAGCCATGTCTATCAAAAACTAGAAACGGTGCGCCGCCTGCTCCACCAGGTGCGCTATGGAGGCAAGGATGATTAACCTAAGCCTGCCCGCCCGTATTTCATTGCTGTCGTTGATCATTACCCTCAGTGGGGTATTGATTATCTCCCTGGTGGCCTATAGCTACTCCGCCCGCCTCCTACAAGAAGAAGAGCTGCGTGCCCTGGCCCACAAAGTCTCGCGAGAAGGCACTACCATTCGGCAACGATTTGAAACCATTTTGGAAGATGCGCACTTTCTCAATCAGTCTGATCCCATACAGGGCATTGCCCGGGCGCTACGCAACGACGGCTACGATGATGTGGAAAACATGACCCTGCCCTTGTGGGAAAAGCGTCTGGCCACCCTGTTTACCACCGTCATGGCCCAACGGGAGATCTATGCGCAGATGCGCCTAATTTTGGCCAACCGAGAAGGGCAGGAAATTGTACGAGTTGACCGCATTGACAATGTGCTTAAAGTACGTAGTGCTAAAGAACTGCAGCAAAAGGGCCATCGGAACTATTTTCAAGCTGGCCTGAAACTTAAACCGGGAGAATTTTATATTTCAGAAATTTCCCTGAATCGAGAACACGGACAGATCACCTTCCCGCCCACCCCCATGGTTCGGGTGGTAATGCCCGTTTATGATGAGACAAACACCCTCTTTGCTTTATTGGTCATTAATGCCAACCTCCTGAAGATTGCGCGTAATCTTTTCAATCCTCCGCCAGGTATTTTCTATTTTATGGCCAACCAGCGGGGTGATTATCTCATTCATCCTGATAAAGAAAAATCCATGGCCTTTGAATACGATCGCGTCGCCCGTGTGCAACAGGATTATCCGGCTATTGCTTCACTCATCGAGTCGCTGCAGAAGGCCAAACCATCTCAACCCGTCACATATACCTTCAACCTACCTGCACAAGGGATAGGCCTGGCTTTAGATGTCATCTACTACTATCCCGGCCATCCAGAGCGTTTTTTAATCATCGGCGGGGTGGAAGGGCTCAGCGCTCTATTGGAAAAATCCGTTGAACTACGCGATCAGTTAATCATTTTGGTTTTAATCACCTCTGGTATTCTGGCATTACTCACCTTCCTATTGGTACGCCGCTTGATTGAGCCATTGCAACTACTAAACAAGGCGGTAGAGGATGTCAAAGCCGGCAACTTGAATGTCACGATTCCAGTCAAGGGCCGAGATGAAATCGCCTCCCTGGCGCGCTCGTTTGAAGATATGCTCGATAAGCTCACCGCATCACAAAAAGCGCTGCGCGAAGCTAACAGGACTTTGGAAGCAGAAGTGGCCGCCCGCACCCAGGAGTTGATGCAGGCAAAACAAAACCTGGAACATCAGAACCAAGAGCTTAGCCAGGCATTAGAACAGGCCAAGGCAGCCGATCAGGCCAAGAGCCGCTTTTTAGCCATGATGAGCCATGAAATCCGCACACCGCTTAATGGCATTCTCGGCCTGACTGAACTGGCATTGCAACAGAAAGACCTACCAGAGCACTTGCGGGAAAATCTGCAAGCGGTCCACGACTCCGGCCGCACTCTGCTGACCATCCTCAACGATGTGTTGGATTTCTCCAAAATGGAAGCAGGGCAGCTTACCCTCCATCCGCAACCCACCAATATTCACATCCTGATGGAACAGGTCATGCAGCTGTATACGGACATGGCGGCGCAAAAACAGCTAGACCTCTATCTTCACCCCGCCGCAGCGCTGAAACATGAAGTGAAAGTCGATAGCGATCGATTACGCCAAATCCTGATGAATCTGATGAGCAACGCCATCAAATTCACTGAAAAAGGACACATTATCCTGCGTGCCCGCCTGATTGAAGAGGACGCAACTGCTGTTACCTTGCGTTTTGAAGTGGAAGATACCGGAATCGGTATCCCACAAGACAAACAAGACCGCCTCTTCCAGGAGTTTTCTCAGCTCGATGACTCCTATGCCCGTCGCCATGGCGGTACCGGCTTGGGCCTATCCATCGCGCGTCGGCTGGCTGAAATGATGGGCGGCAGTATAGGCGTTGACAGCCAGCCGGGCAGAGGTAGCTGCTTCTTTATCACTCTGAATCTACCGAAGTGCCAGCCGCTTGCGCACTATCCATTTGAAGATCAACAACTGCTTGAGTCGCGAATGCTGCTCGCCTTCACGGACCAGCCCATTCAGCGCCAAATATGGGCCGACGTTTTCCCCCAGTTCGGCTTACAGGTTACTTTATTGGATCAAACACCACAACTGGAAACCCTGTCTGATCAGCAAAGTCTGTTGATTGATCTGACAGACCCCGCCGCGCTGGAAAACTTTGACTGGAGCCATCCAATCATACAAAACCAATGTCTGCTGGTACTACCCAAAGGTTACCCCAGTCTGTGCGCCTACCAGTTGAATCGTCCTATTTTCTACAGTCGACTTCTGAGCTGTCTAGAGCAAATGTGGCGCACAGACAAAGCCGAACCAGCTGAGCCCACATCAACGGACTCCCCAACAACAAAGTCAACATTCAATCAACTACGTATTTTGGTGGTTGAAGATGTGCTGATTAACCGTAAGGTGATTACGGGTATGCTCGAAGCGCTGGGCGTCACCGACATTCAACATGCTGAAAATGGACAACAGGCCATCGAGAAGTTTCGTTGCAACGCTTACGATCTGATTTTGATGGACCTGCAAATGCCGAAAGTTGACGGCTATCAAGCCCTTAAAGCCATACGTAAATATGAAGCCGAACACCATTGTGCCCCCACCCCCATTTATGCGCTGACTGCTCATGCGCTTCAGGAAGAACAGGCTAATGTTCGCGCAGCTGGCTTTAATGTGTACTCTTAACCTTCTCCGGTAACAGTCTATACTGTTCTGAGAGGAGGTCAACATGGATGCAGCAACCAAGCTAGCCAAGCAGAGATTGAGTGT
>DQVN01000111.1 GCA_015661715.1 Sulfurivirga caldicuralii | reverse complement strand
GCATGGGGTGGATTAAATTACAATTGGCTATGAATTTATTTTTCAGTTTAAGGTCTCAGATAGATTATGGTCTGCAGCAGTTTTATATGGTATCAATGTCTTGAAGTGGTTAATTTTCCTGTTTGGCGCGTTCGATTTGAGCCTGTTCCAGCTCTTTGCGTTGTATGTAGTAAATAAGCTTGCGGCGGGCGTTTTCGGTCAGGTTGTCAAATTCCACGGCAACGCGATGGATGTTGGCTCCTTTTTCGGGCAGGGGTTGGATATTGACGATGCGGCCGCGTACGAGAATGGGCGTTTCATCTGTTAGCGGTTGCATGAGAATGTCCAGCTTGTCGGTTTCTTTGGGACGAAGGGGTAGTTCTAAGGCCAGGCCGCTGGCGCTGAGATTGACTCGGGTCAGGGGGAGTAGATGGGCCAGTTGGCGTTTGTCGATGGCTTGTAGCGCCAGGTTGACTTTGCTGTTGAGGGCATGCAGTGCGGAGGCCAGTAGGTCACTTTTCCGGCCAATGGTGTCGATGGCTTGCTGTAACTGTTGATCGATTTGCTGTAGGTTGGCTAGAAAGTGTTTTTCGATAAAGGTAGCATCTGTTTCTGTCGGGATGGGGTTTGCCTTGGCTTCTTCGGCGCTGAGAATGCGGTAGCTCAGCGGTAGCATGGTATTAAGGCGGTAGTAGGCGCGTTTGTTCTGGCGGCCGTTCATGGTGTCCCTTTTCTGTTCAATGTGTGGTGTGAGTTTTTAGCAAAAATGACGCCATCTTTAGACTGCTTTTAATCGCTGAGCGGGAATTTGGTTGCTCATTTGGATAATGCGGTTGTTCTCATCCACATAGACCAGCGTGGGTTTGAATTGATGAGCCGCTTCGGCATCTAGCTGTGCGTAGGTGGCGATAATTAGCAGATCACCCACATTGGCTTTGTGTGCCGCTGCGCCATTGACGCTGATGGTGCCGGAGCCTTCCTCGGCACGGATGGCATAGGTGGTAAAGCGTTCGCCATTGGTAATATTGTAGATGTGAATCTGTTCATAGGCCAGGATGCCGGCGGCATCCATGAGATGGCCGTCAATGGCGCAGGAGCCTTCATAATCCAGCTCTACTTGGGTGGTGGTGACCCGGTGCAGTTTGGATTTGAGCAGCGTGATGACCATGGTCCGTTTCGCTTGTTGGTTGATAAATAAGCATTATACCAGTCAGGGGGTTGAATGCGAAAAGGGCGCCTGTGGGGCGCCCGAATCGTTTGTGGCTGAACGCATCTTTTGCTTCAGCCAGTGTTGCGCATGCCGGCGGCAATGGCGTTGATGGAGCGAAGCAGTGGGGTGAGCCACTGTTCCCGCGTCTCTTCCGGCAGGCTTTCGTCGTGATAACGGCGTAATAGCACCACCTGAATATGATTGAGCGGATCCAGGTAGGGATTACGCCGTTGCAGTGAGCGGGCAATGGTGGGGACGTCTGCCATCAGATAGGGATTGCCGGAAACCGATAGGGCTTTGTCCACGGTACGGTGGTATTCCTCTGCAATCATGGTATAGATCTGCATGGCTACTTGCTGGTTGTCGGCCAGCTTGGCGTATTCTTTGCCGATTTTCAGATCTGTTTTGGCTAAAGCCATTTGGATATTGCTGATTATGGCGCGGAAGAAAGGCCAGTTGGCGTACATGTCCTTCAGGTCGCCCTCGCTGTGCGTTTGCGCATATTGAGTGAGGGCGTAGCCTGTGCCGTACCAAGCGGGGAAGGTGAGGCGCGCCTGGGCCCAGCCGAAGACCCACGGAATGGCCCGGATGGAGGCCTTGGAAAGATTACCCTTCTTGCGGTGGGAGGGGCGGGAGCCAATATTGAGCAGGCCGATCTCGTTGACGGGGGTGATTTGGTAGAACACATCAAAAAAGCCCGGGGTGTGATCGGTCAATTGACGGTAATGTTTCTCACCGTCTTTAGCCAGTTGGCGCATCACCTCCAGGTGTTTGGGGTTGTCCTCCGGTACGGGACGAATCAGCCCCATGCTGGCTTTCATTAGCCCGGTAACCCCCATGGAGAGCTCATAAGCTGCGGTTTCGCTGTTGCTGTACTTGTAGGAGAGCACCTCTCCCTGTTCAGTGAATTTGATCTCACCGCGCACGGTGCCGGCCGGCTGGGACATGATAGCCATGTGGGTGGGGCCGCCGCCTCGGCCAATGGTACCGCCCCGCCCGTGGAATAGGCGGCAGTCGATATCATAGCGGTCTGCCAGGGCGATGATCTGTTTCTGTGCCTGGTACAGGTTCCAGGCGGAAGCCAGGTTGCCACCGTCTTTGGCGGAGTCGGAATAGCCCAGCATGATTTCCTGCTGGTTGCCGGCTGATTTGAGCAGCGCCATATAGGTTTTATTTTTAAATAGTGCTTCGCTCACCGGCACTATATGTTCCAGGTCGACAATGGTTTCAAACAGCGGGCTGACACTGACATGGCAGTAGGGTTCACTGCCACAATAGCCTGCCAATCCGGCCTGGTGGGCGAGGAACAGGACTTCCAGCACATGGCTGGCCTCGTGGGTCATGGAAATGACATAGTTGTTGAACGCTTTGGGGCTGATCTCCTCACGCATGCGCCGCATGACATGGAAGACTTCCAGCACTTCCCGCGTCATGGGCTCCAGTTCCAGATGCTGGGTGTCGATAATGGTGGCTGAGGCGATGTGTTCAGCCAGTACTTTTTGCCGTTCTTCCTCGGACAGAGAGAGATAGTCGATATTGAGATTCTTGAGCAGATCGGCCACGGCCTCAGAGTGGACGGTGGACTCTTGACGAATGTCCAGGCGCATGAGGTAGAAGCCGAACGTTTGCACTAAACGGATCAGGTCGCAGAGGTCGGCATTGGCCAGGTCTTCGTCACCATGGCCCACCAGGGAGTCGTAGATTAAGCGTAAATCCGCCAGCAGTTCATCCTCGTTTTGGTAGGCGAAGCGGCTTTTGACGACGGATTGGCCGTCCAGTTTGCCTTCCACATAGTTAAGGTTGCACTGCAGCCGTCCGTGCATGATATAGAGGAAACGGCGATAGGGTTCGTCTTTGAATCGGTCGGTGCGCTTTTTGAATACCATGTGCAT
>DQVN01000157.1 GCA_015661715.1 Sulfurivirga caldicuralii | reverse complement strand
GTTTGCGGGCGTGGGCGTCATTAAAAATGATCTGCCGCAGCTTGGCGCGATTCAGACTGCCGTCTGCGTGCAGGATCTCCGTACCGAAAGCCGCTACAATCGCGGCTAAGGTGGGCTGGCCAGGCCGGACCACTTCCCGGGCCACCTGATCCAGATCCAGAACCGGCCAGCCCTGCGCCCGCAGCCAGCGGGCCACAGCACTTTTGCCGCTGCACAGGCCGCCGGTGAGGGCGATGGTGTGGGGTGTTTTTTTCGGTTGCTTTCGCTGATGGGTTTCTGACATCTGGCACCATGGGATCAGGGCACATCCGGCCTTACAGTATGCCACAGGATGACAGCTTATCGGTTGGCGGAACAAGTGAGATCAAGCCATAGCGCATCGATGTGCGCAAGGCTACAATGGCGCGGGCTGAAAGAGTAGGGAACGGATATGTGCGGTATTTGTGGAGAAATTTTTTGGGATGGACGTGCGGCTGATGCTGACCATTTGCGCCCGATGCTGGATGCGCTGCAGCGCCGTGGGCCGGATGATGAGGGTGTATGGGTCGAGGCGCAGGTGGCATTGGGACATCGCCGTCTGGCCATTATTGACCTAAGCCCGGCGGGCCACCAGCCTATGGTGGATGACGAACTCACGTTGGTGTTCAATGGCTGCATCTACAACTACCGTCAGTTGCGTGTTGAACTGGAGGGTCTGGGGCACCGTTTCCGTTCCCATTCGGATACGGAAGTGATTCTCAAGGCGTTCCGCCAATGGGGCATTGACTGTCTGCAACGGTTGGAGGGGATGTTTGCCTTTGCCCTGTGGGATGATCACCATCAGCAACTGTGGCTGGTGCGGGATCGTTTTGGCATTAAGCCCCTCTACTATGCCCCGGTGGCAGGCGGGCTGCGCTTTGCTTCCAATGTTCAGGCTTTGCTGGCCGCAGGGGATGTGGATACCCGGATCGATCCGGTTGGCCTCCATTATCAGCTGACCCTGCATGGGGTGGTGCCCGCCCCCCATACCCTGCTCAAAGGGGTGCGCAAGGTGCCTCCGGCCCACTGGCTGCTCATGCAACCCAATGGCGAGTTGATCACCCGGCGCTGGTGGTCGCTGAAAGCTCAGCGGCCCCCGGCGCCCAAGGATGAGGCGGAGTGGGTGGACTATATTCACGAAGGGTTGCAGCAGGCCGTGCGTAAACGCATGCAAGCCGCGGATGTGCCGGTGGGTGTGCTGCTCTCCGGTGGCATTGATTCTAGCCTGATTGTGGCCTTGCTGGCGGAAGCCGGTGCCGAAGATTTGCGCACCTTCACCATTGGCTTTGAAGACGCGCCTGAGGAAAAAGGGAGCGAGTTTGCCTATGCCGATCTGGTGGCTGAACACTATCACACCCGACATGAAAAGTTTCTCATTGCCAATGAGGCAGCCCTGAGGCGTTTGCCGGAGGCGGTACGCGCCATGAGTGAACCCATGTTCGGCCAGGATGCGGTGGGCTTTTATCTGCTTTCAGAACAGGTCAGCCAGGCGGTCAAGGTGGTACAGACCGGTCAGGGGGCGGATGAGGTGTTTGGCGGCTATTTCTGGTATCCGCGTATGGCCGCAGCGCAAGGGCACCCCGTGGAGCGTTTTGCCCGCCACTACTTTGACCGCGACCATGAGGAATGGTT
The DNA here is from genome assembly GCA_015661715.1 of Sulfurivirga caldicuralii. GTDB lineage: Bacteria > Pseudomonadota > Gammaproteobacteria > Thiomicrospirales > Thiomicrospiraceae > Sulfurivirga > Sulfurivirga caldicuralii_A. Next base: position 985 of record DQVN01000157.1, on the reverse strand, counting down.
GGAGACGGTCAGCCCGCACTATCATGTGGAAGATGTCACCGGCGCATTGGTGGAACAGGCGCTGGCGCAACCGCAGGCGGATACCTTTATGGATCAGGTGCTGCGCTTTGATGTGACCACGCTGATTGTGGACGATCCGGTCAAACGGGTGGATAACATGACCATGGCCTGGGGCTTGGAGGCGCGGGTGCCCTTTCTGGATCATTTGCTGGTGGAGCGCGCCTTTGAGCTGCCGCCGGCGTTAAAGTTGCGCGATGGGGGTAAATATATCCTCAAGCGCATTGCCCAAGGTCGGTTACCGGCGGCGATCATCAACCGGCCCAAAGTGGCCTTTCCCATGCCGGCGTTGAAGTATGTCAGGGGCGATTTCTACCGCTTTATGCGCGATATTCTGTGCTCTGAACGGGCGCGGCAGCGGGGGCTGTTTAATCCACGCTATGTGGAAAAACTGCTGCAAGACCCCGAAGCCCCCTGGGCGTATACGGCGATTCAGGGTAGCAAGCTGTGGCAACTGGCACTGCTGGAGCTGTGGATACAGCAGGTGGTGGAAGGGGTCTCGTGGTAAAATCGTCGATTGCATTATGGAGGAGAAGACGATGAATACGACACAAGATACTGCGCAACTGGAAAAAGAAACCTTGGAAAAGATCGATCAGATTGTTAAAAACAATCCGGTGGTCATCTTTATGAAAGGGACACCGCAGATGCCTTCTTGCGGTTTCTCCGCCCGGGCGGCACAGGCACTTGTTGATACGGGGGAGAAATTTGGCTTTGTCAATGTGCTGGCGGATCCTGCAGTCTTCGAATTCCTGCCCAAATATCAAGACTGGCCCACTTTTCCACAAATTTACATTGATGGTGAGCTGATCGGTGGCTGTGATATCACCCTGGAGCTGGCCGAAAGCGGCGCGCTGAAAGAGATGATGGCCAAGGCCAATGCCAAGGTGAACCAGCAACAGGACAATTGAGCTGACCAACAGAAGCG
>DQVN01000101.1 GCA_015661715.1 Sulfurivirga caldicuralii | reverse complement strand
TAAAACCGGTCACCGCCGAAGAGATCAAAAGCGTGCTCAAAGACAGTAAAAATGTGGAAGTAGAGGAGACGCCGGCGTATCTGCGTATTACCCTCAAATCCGACCACTTTTTTGAGTCTGGTCGGGCGACCATTACTGACAAGGTGCGCGCAGAACTAGAGAAGCTGGCAGAGTTGCTGGTCGGTCAGCCTTATCCCATTACCATTACCGGGTATACGGATTCGGTGCCCATCCGCAATTTACAGTTTCCGTCCAACTGGGAGCTGTCTGCCGCCCGGGCCTCCACCGTGGCAAGGGTATTTATCGATATGGGGATCGATCAGCGCCTGATCACTGTTCAGGGGCGGGCGGACAATGATCCGGTGGCGCCCAACACCACCAAATTCGGCCGCGCCATGAACCGCCGCGTGGTCATTCTGCTGGATAAGACAAAAGTCTTTGATCGCCAAAGCGGCACATTCAAGCCGGTGAATGAGACGCACACACCGGACAAGCCGGGTCCTTCGGCAGGTTGAGGGTGCGGAAGCTCAAGGTCAACCCATCCACCAACAGCAGCTTGTTTGTCAGCGTAGGCAAACCGCTCAGTAACTTTACCGTCTCCAGCGCCTGCATGCTTCCCATCATGCCTACCACTGGCGACATGATACCGCTTTCAGCACAGGTCATGCCCGCCATGCTGGCCTCTTTGTACAGGCATTGATAACAGGCGCAGCCCGGGTCGCGGAAGTCAAACACGCTCAACTGTCCCTCCCAACGGATGGCGGCGGCGGAGACCAGTGGTGTTTGGCTGCGGGCACAGGCGGCATTGATGGCAAAGCGGGCCGGAAAGTTGTCGGTACAGTCCACCACCACATCAGCCTGGTGCACCAGCTCCGCCAGCTCGGTTTCATCGGGGGCATGGTCTACCGTATGCACCCGGGTCCAGCGATTGAGCCGTTGCAGTTCGGCTTTGGCTGAGACCACTTTCTTCTGTCCCACGCTCTCTTCTCGATGCACGATCTGGCGCTGGAGGTTGCTTTCGTCCACGGTATCGAAATCCACCAGGGTCAGTGTGCCCACACCGGCGGCGGCCAGATAGATGCTCACCGGCGAGCCTAAGCCGCCCAAACCGAAGATAAGGGCATGGCTATCGGCCAGCTGTTGCTGCTTCTCCAGCCCGAACTCCATGAGCATGATTTGACGGGAATAGCGTTTGAACTGTTGCGGTGTCAACGGTGCCATTGTCCGATACTCACTCTTGGTTGGCCTGCCAGGTCATCATGGGTGGCTACTTTATCAAATCCGCGCTGGCGTAGCAGGGTTTGCACGGCTGACTGTTGATCGAAGCCATGCTCCAATAGCAACCAGCCACCGGGATAGAGATGCGCCGGTGCCTGCTCAATAATGGCGGCCAGATGCGCCAGACCACGGTTGTCCGCCACCAGCGCCTGGCGGGGTTCAAAACGAATGCTGCCGCTCAGGTGAGGATCTTGCGGATCGATATAGGGCGGGTTGCTCACAATCAGATGGAAACGCTCGCCGCTAAAGGGGGCCAGCCAGCTGCCGTGGCGCAAGTCGATCTCCGCCCCATGGCGGCGGGCGTTTTCCGCGGCCACCGCCAGGGCAGCGGGGCTGAGATCACAGGCGGCCAGCTGCCAGGCGGGCCGCTGCATTTTCAGCGCAATGGTGATGGCCCCACTACCGGTGCCCAGATCCACCGCGCGCACAGGGGTCCCCCTAAAATTTTCAAAGCCGGTTTTTTCGCCGGTATGAAAACCTGGTTTTTGCCTGGAAAACAGGCTGTTTTCGGCCAATTTCAGGCTTAAATCGACCAAAAGCTCGGTTTCCGGGCGGGGGATGAGTACATCGGGTGTCACCTGGAAGCGCAGCCCGTAGAAATCCTGCTGACCTATGAGATAGGCTACCGGCTCGCCTTGAGCGCGACGCTGGACTAAATGGAGAAACGCGTGCTGTACGGCCGGCGGAATCGTATCCGTATCATGGGCATAGAGCCAGCTGCGCGGTTTGTCCAGCAGATGCGCCAGCAGTAACTGCGCGTCCAGATGCGCCGTTGCGCTGACGGGCTGCAGGGTGGCGATGGCCTGTTGCAGCAACTGCGCGACGGTCATTCATGGGCCTGCTGTAACTGGGTCAGCAATTCGGCGTGATGGGCCTGCAGCAAGGGCTCGATCACCGGATCCAGGTCCCCTTCGAGAATATCCGCCAGCTTGTAGAGGGTAAGGTTGATGCGGTGGTCGGTGACACGGCCCTGAGGGAAGTTATAGGTGCGAATGCGCTCGGAGCGGTCACCGGAGCCCACCAGGGATTTGCGGGTGGCCGCTTCCTCTGCCTGGCGCTTGCTACGCTCCATTTCGGCCAGTTTGGCCCGCAGCAGCGCCCAGGCACGGGCGCGGTTCTTGTGTTGGGAGCGTTCGTCCTGACATTCCACCACCACGCCCGTGGGCAGGTGGGTCAGGCGAATGGCGGAGTCGGTCTTGTTGACATGTTGCCCGCCGGCCCCGGAGGCGCGGAAGGTGTCTTCGCGCACATCGGCCTTGTTGATTTCGATCTCATCACTTTCATCCATTTCCGGCATGACGGCGACAGTGGCGGCGGATGTATGGATACGCCCCTGGGTTTCGGTTTCAGGCACCCGCTGGACGCGGTGAGCGCCGGATTCAAATTTGAGCCGGGCATAGACATCTTCGCCGCTGATCCGGGCGATGATCTCTTTGAAGCCGCCATGCTCCCCGGGCTGTTCGCTGAGCACCTCCAGCCGCCAGCCCCGTTGCTCGGCATAGCGGGCGTACATGCGGAACAGGTCTCCGGCAAAAATGGCCGCCTCATCACCGCCGGTGCCAGCGCGGATCTCCAAAAAGACATTGGCGGTGTCGTTAGGGTCTTTGGGGATCAGGTGTAGTTTGAGGGCTGCTTCCAGCTCGTTGATGCGTTTTTTGAGCGCGGGCAGCTCCTCTTTGGCCAGTTCCGCCAGCTCGGCATCGCCGGATTTGAGCAACGCCTCGGCTTCGGCCAGATCGGCCTCCACCTGCTGATACGCCGCCCAGGTTTCCACTACGGGGGTCAGTTGGGCGTGCTCCTTACTCAGGGCCATGAACTTTTTCTGGTCGGAAAGGGTATCGGCATCGGAGAGCAGGGCATTGAGCTCCTGCAGGCGTTCACTCAAACTGTCGAGACGGTGGCGCAGGGACTCATTCATGGCTATCGTCTTCCTGATGGTTTTTCAGACCTAACAGATCAGCGGACAGGGCCAGGCGGTGCGCGTCACCCGCTTCGCCCAGCTTGCGCAGATAGATGGTGGGGGCGTGGATCAGCTTGTGGGTCAACTGATTGGCCAGTTGGGTCACCACCTGCTGCGGGTCATGTCCTTGTTCCAGCCGGTTCAGGGCTTGATTGAGCATATCGTCTTTGATGGTCTCCGCCCGCTGGCGGAAGGCCCGGATCACCGGCACCGCCTGGGCCATGGTACGGAAGCGCGCCATCACCTTTTCCGCCTGAATACGGATCAGTTCCCGAGCCTCGTGGGCGGCGGCCTCACGCTTTTCCTTGTTGGCGTCGATCAGGGCCTTGAGGTCATCGATGGTATACAGATAAACATCATCCAACTCGCCCGCCGCCGGTTCGATGTCTCGGGGTACGGCAATATCAATGGCGAAAATGGGCTGATGTCGGCGCTTTTTCAGTGCTGCCTCCATGTCGGCTTTGTGTAGGATCGAGTGGGGCGCACCGGTGGAGGCGATGATCAGGTCTGCATCATGCAGATGTTTGTTCAGCTCGTCCAGGCCAATGGCATAGGCGCCGAACTGTTGTGCCAGATTATGGGCCTTTTCATAGGTGCGGTTGGCGATGATGACATGGCCAATGCCTGCCTCCTTGAGATGGCGGGCCACCAGTTCAATGGTCTCGCCTGCGCCCAGCAGCAGGGCGGTGTAATCATTCAGCTCGCCAAAGAATTGGCGTGCCAGCGAGACAGCGGCAAAGGCAACGGATACGGGGTTTTGTCCAATGGCGGTTTCTGAGCGCACCCGCTTGGCGGTGGCAAAGACCTGCTGCAGCAACAGCTCCAGGCTCTGGCGCAGGGTGCCCGTCTGGCGGGCGACTTGATAAGCCTCTTTCAATTGACCGAGAATTTGTGGCTCACCCAGTACCAGAGAGTTTAACCCGGCGGCCACGGCCATCATGTGCTCAATACCCTGTTGATCCTGGTGATGATAGAGGTAGGGGGTGAGGATGCCGGGCTCAAGCTGAAAATAATCATGCAACCAGGCCGTGATCTGTTGAGGCCGGGGTGTGGCGCTGAAAACGGCGTAGATTTCTGTGCGGTTGCAGGTGGAGAGAATCATACACTCGCGCACCCCCTCGACTGCCTGGAGGGCCTGGAGTGCTGCTGGCAGGGAGTCGGCACCGAATGCCACCTGCTCCCGCAGCGCCACGGGGGCGGTCTGGTGATTGAGACCGGTGACGAGCAGATTCATTCGGCGAGCCCTGGACCATTAAAAGCGACAATTATATCACCTTGGCGCTTTGGCACGATGTGGGCCAAATGGGGTAAGATGCCGCCTATGAATCGGATCGCGCTTTTTTTATCCTTGATAGGGCTGTTGGGCGGTTGTGCGCCGGTGCAAACGCCTGTGTCTTCATCGGTGCTGGAGAAAGCGCCAGCGCAAACACAGATGTCACCCCAGCTAATGTACCAGATTCTGCTGGTGGAGCTGCTGGCTCAACGGGGTGACCATCAAGCGGCGTTTAAGCGACTCCAGCCGTTGGTGGAGAAGTACCGTGACCCTGCGTTGGCCCAACGCCTGTTTCAATTGTCCATGCAAACCTATCAATTGGCGGCCATCGAAACTGCCGCCCGATTGTGGCATGCCGTGGCGCCTGATAATCCCACCCCCTTGCGCGCTCTGTGGCTGTTGAAACTGCGTCAGGGGGATGTGGACGCGGCCTTAGCGCTGTTTGACCGGTATCAGCAGGTGACCCCTGAGCCTTTGACACAAGATCTGCAGCGGGCGGCTGAGCGGGTGGTGGGCGCCATTGAGAGAAAATATGCCATCGCCTTTGCGCAGGCCCTGCGCCAGCATTATGACACCTGGGCGGCGGATCTGGCCTCTGGCATTATTTTGTTGGGTCAGGAGAAGCCCGCCGACGCATTGACAGCGCTGGAGGCGGCTTTGCAAAAAGGCGGAGACGCCCGGCTGATCTATCCGCAGATGGCGCGCGCCTACCTGGGAATGGGGCAGGTGCAAACGGGGTTGAAACGCCTGAAAGACTATGTGATGCGCCATCCGGATCACTGGCAGGTGCAAGCGGAGTATGCCCGTCTGCAGGTGGAGGCAGGGGATTTCGCTGCGGCTGAACAGCGCTTCAAGCAGGTACTGAAGATACGGCCGGATGCGGATGTGGCCCGATTGGCGCTGGGGTTATTGCAGTTTGAGCAAGGTAAGCTGGAAGCGGCCGCAGCCCAGTTGGTACAGTTGCTGCGTAATCCGGTTACCCAATCGGTGGCGGCTTATTATCTGGGACGAATCCATGAACAGTTGAATCGGTTGGATCAGGCGGTGCATTACTATGCACAGGTGCGTCCCTCTCAGTATCGCCTGCCGGCCCAACTGCGCATTGTGGATATTGTCTATCGCCTGAAAGGGCTGGATGCGGCGTTGGCGCGGTTGGCGCGCTTGTCCGCTCAGAATGATCGCCAACAGGTACAGTTGTTGCTCACCCGCGCTTCCCTGTATGCCCGAGCGGGACAGCGGGCGCTGGCGCTCAAGGTGGCGGATAAGATTCTGGCCCACAAGGGAGCGGATCGCGATCTTCTCATGCAGCTCGCCAGTGTATTGTATGAATTGAAAGCCGATGCGCGCTATGAGCGGGCATTGCGTCGGGTATTGGCCCGGTTCCCGGAGGATGCCGACGCCCTCAATGCATTGGGCTACTTTTATGTGGAACGCAACCGCAATCTGGATGAGGCGGAAAAGCTGCTCTTCAAAGCCATTGAGCTCAAACCTGATGCCTTTTATATAGAGGATTCCATTGGCTGGTATTTTTGGCGCAAAGGCGCGCTGCAAAAAGCGGCCCAGTGGCTGCGTCGGGCCCTGTCCCGTCAGGTGGATGCGGAAGTGCTGGCGCATCTGTTACAGGTGGAGGCTGCCCGCGGCCGGTGGGATGAAGTGAGCGCTTTGCGTGAACAATATCGCACACTGTTTGAGCAAGATGACATGCTCAAGGCGTTATGGCGTAGAATAGAGCGTGAAATGAGTCAGGCGGCACCGTCGGCGCCGGTTGCGAAATAATTTGCAAAATTAGGGTTGATTTTGCAGTGGGCATCAGCATAATACGCATCTGTCTCATTGCTTTGCTGGGCCGTCGCCAAGCGGTAAGGCAGCAGGTTTTGGTCCTGCCATTCGGAGGTTCGAATCCTCCCGGCCCAGCCATCTTCCTTAAAGCTTCCATGCCTTAGGAGACTGCCTTGCATGGCACAGAATTCTGTCACCCTGTTCGCCGGTAATGCGAACATTCCCTTAGCCGAAAGCATCGCATCCTGTCTTGATCTGCCGCTGGGTAAAGCCAAAGTGGGCCGTTTCAGTGACGGTGAGGTGATGGTGGAGATCGAAGAGTCCGTGCGCGGGCGCGATGTCTATGTCATTCAGCCCACCTGTCCGCCACAGCCTGCGGCCAACCTGATGGAATTGTGCTGCATGATGGATGCATTGCGTCGCGCCTCGGCCAAACGCATTACCGCTGTCATCCCGTATTACGGTTATGCCCGTCAGGATCGCCGTCCCCATTCAGCGCGTGTGCCGATCACGGCCCGTCTGGCGGCGGATTTCATCACCACAGCCGGTGCGGACAGGGTGGTGACCGTGGATCTGCATGCGGATCAGATTCAGGGGTTCTTCGATATTCCGGTGGATAACATCTATGGCTCCACCCGGCTCATCCAGGATATGTATGAGACCAAACAACTGGACAATATCGTCATTGTCTCCCCGGATGTGGGGGGCGTGATTCGCGCCCGGGCGGTGGCCAAAGCGCTGGATGTGGATCTGGCCATTATTGACAAACGTCGTCCCCAGGCCAATGTGTCTGAGGTGATGAATGTCATTGGCGACATCGATGGGCGCGACTGTATTATCGTCGATGACATGGTGGACACCGCCGGCACCCTGTGTAAGGGGGCGGCGGCGCTGAAGGAGCGCGGCGCTAAGTCCGTGTCCGCCTATGTTACCCACCCGGTTTTATCCGGCCCTGCGGTGGAGAATATCAAGGCATCCGTGCTGGAGGAGCTGGTGGTGGTCGATACCATTCCTCTGGATGTGACCGCCCGCAACTGCGACAAGATTCGTCAGATCAGCATTGCGCAAATCCTCGGCGAGGCGATTCGCCGCGTCAACCAGGAAGAGTCTGTCACCGAACTGATGGGCTGGAAAGGCTGAGTCCGTCTCGATCTGTGGCAAACGCCCCGCTGATGTGGGGCGTTTGCGTTTATAAAGCGTGGAAAATCACTGAAAAATCAGTATAATGCGCCTTCCTTTGCATTGGGCAAAGGCGCTGGCGGGCATGGTCGCGTGTCAAGTCAGTGTAAGCTAATCGACTTTAGGAGAGACGAGATGTCTGGTTACGATACGGTTTGGAAAGTGCAAAAGCGCACAGACGAAGGGAAAGGTGCGAGCCGCCGCCTTCGTCATCAGGGTCTGGTGCCCGGTGTGATCTACGGTGCCAACAAGGAGCCCGTACTGATCACCATTGAGAGCAACTTTATCGAGCACACCATCGAAGACCCCCGTGTGTACAACACCATTATCAATATCGAAGTGGAAGGCGGTGACAAGGAAACCGCGGTATTGAAGGAAGTGCAGCGTCATCAGGTCAATGGGCGCGTTACCCATGTGGATTTCCAGCGCATTGATGAAAGCCGCAAGATCAAAAAGCGCGTACCGCTGCGCTTTGTTGGCCAAGACAAGGCCCCCGGTGTGAAGATGGGGGGGTTCATGACCTTCTTCCTCTCTTCGGTGGAAATCCGCTGCTATCCGAAGGATCTGCCCACAGAAATCGTGGTGGATGTTTCAGAAATGGGTCCGGCGACCACAAAGCGCCTGTCTGATTTGGTATTGCCCGAAGGGGTGGAGCTGACTGCGCTGCTGCACGGCAAGCCGGAGTATGACCAGGCGGTTGTCGCGGTCTCCAAGCCGAAGATCAAGAAATAAGCCACTTTAGGCAGACGAACCGAACCGGCGTATGTGCAAGGTCAAAGCAATTGTGGGGCTGGGTAATCCCGGCGCCAAATATGATGCGACCCGGCACAACGCCGGTTTTTGGTTTGTGGACGAGGTTGCCCGTCAGTATGGCGGGCAGTTTCGTCCAGAAGCCAAGTTTCATGGGGCGCTGGCCCGTGTTCAGGTGGCGGGTGAGGAGATCTGGCTGCTGAAGCCCACCACTTTTATGAACCGTAGCGGGCTGGCGGTGCAGGCGTTGGCGCGCTTTTACAAGCTGGCGCCGGAAGCGATTCTGGTGGTGCATGACGAGTTGGATCTGCCGGTAGGTAGCGTGCGGCTCAAGCGGGGCGGCGGCCATGGTGGCCACAATGGGCTGAAGGATGTCATTAAAGCCTTGGGCAGCCGTGAATTTGGTCGGTTGCGTATCGGCATCGATCATCCGGGCGATCGCCACAAGGTGGTGGACTATGTGCTCAAGGCCCCGGGAAAAACAGAGCGCCTCCACATTGAGCGCGCCATTGACGAGGCTGCTCGCTATTTACCGGAGATCATTTCCGGTGATTGGGCGGCGGCCATGAATCATCTGCATGCCTTCAAGGCGTGATACAACAGCACGAGGAAAATCATGGGTTTCAAATGCGGTATTGTCGGCTTACCCAATGTGGGCAAGTCCACCCTGTTCAATGCGCTGACCAATGCGGGCATTGAGTCGGCCAACTATCCTTTTTGTACCATCGAACCCAATGTGGGGGTGGTGCCGGTGCCGGACCCGCGCGTGGATAAGATTGCCGAGATCGTCAAGCCCCAGCGCACCCTCTATACCACCATGGAGTTTGTGGACATCGCCGGTTTGGTGGCGGGCGCCTCAAAGGGCGAAGGGCTGGGCAACAAATTCCTGGCCAATATCCGTGAAACCGATGCCATTGCCCAGGTGGTGCGCTGCTTTGAAAACGACGATATAGTCCATGTGGCCGGTCGCGTGGATCCGATTTCTGATATTGAGATCATCAATACTGAGCTGATGCTGGCGGATATGGAGAGCGTGGAGAAGGCGCTCAATAAAATCCAACGCAAAGCCAAATCCGGCGATAAGGCGGCCAAAGCGCAGATGCAACTGTATGAGCAGGTGCTCGCAGGGTTGGAGCAAGGCATCTTGGTTCGCGCTCAAGGGTTGAGCGAAGAGGAACGGGCGGCTTTGTATGACCTGCATCTGCTGACCATTAAGCCCATGATGTATATCGCCAATGTGAATGAAGACGGGTTTGACAATAATCCCCACCTGGATGCCGTGCGCGAACTGGCGCAAAAGGAAGGCTCACCCGTGGTGCCCGTGTGTGCCGCCATTGAAGCGGAAATCGCCGAACTGGACGAGGCGGAAAAAGTCGATTTTCTCCAGGAGATGGGGCTGGAGGAGCCGGGACTGAACCGCGTCATTCGTGCAGGTTATGACCTGCTGGGACTGCAAACCTATTTCACCGCCGGAGAGAAAGAAGTGCGCGCCTGGACAGTGAAAAAAGGGGCTACCGCGCCCGAAGCGGCAGGCGTCATCCACACGGACTTTCAGAAAGGCTTCATCCGCGCCGAAGTCATCGCTTATGAAGACTTTATCCACTATGGTGGTGAGCAGGGGGCAAAGGAAGCGGGCAAGATGCGCCTGGAAGGGAAAGAGTACATTGTGCAGGACGGAGATATTATGCATTTCCGTTTCAATGTATAGCCGGGGTTGATTTTCTGCCCCATGGGGTTAAAATACGCACCACTTTGGCTGCATAGCTCAGTTGGTCAGAGCACATCACTCATAATGATGGGGTCCCTGGTTCGAATCCAGGTGCAGCCACCATATTCCCCTACAACGCCGTACTTTGCGGCGTTTTTTTGTATCTATAGTAGATAAAAATCAATAACTTAAGATTTTTCCCTGTCTCATCGAGTGCCAGCAGATATCACGCAAGCGATGAATTTTAGGCATACGGTGTGTATGCCTAAAATCGTGTGAAAGTCAGATAGGGCGGGAGGTTTATATGCCTCGTAAAGTTGTTCCTTTATCGGATGTTCAGTTAGGCTTGAATATCCGTGCGTATATACATAACATAGATACAAAAAGGAGATCGTCATGTTGACACGTATTTTTCGCTCCGGCAACAGTCAGGCGGTTCGTATCCCCAAAGCGTATCGCTTTGCGCCTGAGGTTACCGAAGTTGAAATATTCAAGAGGGGCAATGAACTGGTGATTCGCCCTAAAACTCGATCGCTGAGTGAGCTATACCAAATTCTTGATGAAATGCCTGATGACTTTATGGCATCAGGGCGTCCAGACGATCTACCGCCTCAGGAACGCGAACGTTTCTAATGGCCTATCTACTGGATACCAATATCTGCATCTATATCATCAAACGAAAACCCTTGTCAGTGTTGAAGCGTTTCGAACGCTTATCGGCTGATGATGTGGCCATGTCCATGATCACATTGGGAGAATTGGAATATGGCGCATACCGAAGCCAGAATTCCCACAAAGCCCTAAATGTAATTGAGGCGTTAATCACCTATATACCCGTCATACCTTGTTCAGAAGATGTGGCCAGACATTATGCAGATATCCGTGCTGATCTGGTTTGCAAGGGCATGATGATCGGCAACAATGATCTTTGGATTGCTGCCCATGCCCGCTCACTGGAGCGTACGCTGGTCAGTAATAATCTGCGGGAATTTCAACGTGTAGCAGGGCTTCAATTAGAAAACTGGGTTGATGAGGATTAATAACTGCGCCGTTGTGACAAGAACGCTTCAGGATTCATGGCTACAGCCTTTCGCACATTTTGAGAAGTGGTGGCTCTGATCAG
>DQVN01000062.1 GCA_015661715.1 Sulfurivirga caldicuralii | reverse complement strand
TCCAGTAACTGTTGCAACACGGGCAGGACAAAGGCTGCAGTTTTGCCGGTGCCGGTGGCGGCGCCAGCCAGCAGATCCCGCCCCTCCAGTAGAACAGGGATGGCCGCCTGCTGGATGGGGGTGGGGCGGTTGAAGTGCAGGCTTGACAGGGCGGCGATCAAGGCGTCATCTAAGTCCAGTTCGGTAAAGGCATTGTGGCTGTTCATGATGTTTTCTCAAAAATAACCGGTGGATAGGGATGATGGGGCTTGAGTCGGCCCTGATCAATTAAACTTTGTACCAGCGCTTCCAAGGCTTCGAGCAGGTCCGCATCACCATGCAGACGATAGGGGCCTTTTTGCTCAATGGCGCGAATCCAGGGGGCTTTGACACTGCCGGCGACGATGCCGGAGAAGGCTTTGCGTATTTCAGCGGCCAATTTGTGGGGCGGCAGACGGCGGCTCAGATTCAGCGCCGCCATGTTTTCGTGGGTGGGGATGAACGGGCGCTGCAGTTCCAGCGCCAGATGCAGACGCCAGTTGAAGTAGTAGGCATCCGAGCTATTACGCCGGTCGGTACGCACGGTTTCCATGGCCATCTTCATCTCCCGCGCCACTTCAATGGCATCATTGTGGATATAGGTCAGGCGCGCCTGGGCGGGCAGGCCGATACTGAGCTCCAGAAAGTGCAGCAGTTGGGAGAAGTATTCTTGCGAGCCTTCCGGGCCGGTGAGGATCACCGGTAGGGCAATATGGCAGTTGGCCGGGTGGAGCAAAATGGCGATCAGATAGAAGATCTCTTCCAGCGTGCCGGCGCCCCCTGGAAAGATGACAATGCCGTGGCCTAAGCGGACAAAGGCTTCCAGGCGTTTTTCAATGTCGGGCAGGATACACAGTTCTGTCACCACCGGATTGGGGGGTTCTACCGCAATAATGCCCGGCTCACTCAACCCGATAAAGCGCCCATCGTTGATGCGTTGTTTATGGTGACCGACGGCGGCGCCTTTCATGGGCCCTTTCATGGCGCCCAAACCACAGCCGGTGCAGATGTCCAGCCCGCGCAGGCCCATTTCATAACCCACATACTTAGCGTAATCATATTCATTGCGGACAATACGGTGGCCACCCCAGCAGACTACAATATTCGGCAGGCGGCCAGGAACCAGCAGGCGCGCATTGCGTAAGATATGGAAAACGGCATGGGTGATGCCGGCAGAGTCATCCAGATTGAAGCGCCCGGAGTCCAGGATATCATTGCGGGTATAGACCAGATCCCGCAGTACGGCGAACAGGTGGTGCTTGATGCCGGTGATCAGTTCCCCTTCCACCAGCGCTGTTTCCGGCGGATGGGAGAGGATGATCTGCACGCCCCGTCCTCGGGCGGCCACCTGAATATCAAAATCAGGGTGCTGTTTGAGCAGCGCAAGGGTATCATCGGTGTGGCTGCCGGTATTGAGGACGGCCAGGGCGCATTGACGCACCAGCTCATGCAGGCCATGATCGCTTGTATCGGAAAGCTGTTGCGCTTCCTGTTGGGAGAGAATCTGCAAAGTGCCCTCGGGGCGGATAATCAGTTTATGCATGGAATACTGTTTCTAAAGGATATGGGATGATGATGCGACCTTACCAGGAAGGTTTTTTACTGTTGCTTATTATATTGGCCGTCGGGGTGCTGGTGTGGCTGTTTGCCCCTTTCTGGCAAGCCCTGTTTCTGGGAATGATTCTGGCCACGGCCACCTATTCCGGCTATGAAGCCATCCGCCAGCGCTGGATTAGCAACAGCAATGGGGCGGCGCTGCTGATGACCGCTGTGGTACTGTTTGTCATTGTCCTGCCGCTGGGATATCTGCTAATTAAGGTCAGCCTGCAAGCAGGTGCACTCTATGGCCAGGCTCAGAGTTGGTTGGTGCAGCTTACCCCGGCCGGTGCCCTGGCGCAGGTGGGGCAGTGGTTGCCGGTGGATGAATCCATTCAGCAGATGTTGCTGAGCCAACTGCAGCAAAAGGCGGGCATGATGTTGGAGTGGGTGCAACAGGTGGTGGTCGGCACCTTGAAGGTGCTGTTGGGCAGCACGACCAGCTTCCTCAGTTTCATCGCCTTGGCCATGTTCGCCCTCTTTTTTTTCTACCGCGATGGGGCGGACATTGCGCGGCATCTGGTGATTCTCTCCCCTTTGGAAAACAGTCTGGATCGGTTGTTGATTCAGCGCTTCAATGCCCTGTCGACCGTATTAACCCTGTCGGTGCTGGGGGTGGCGCTCTTGCAGGGGTTAAGCTTCGCCCTGATCAGTTGGGTATTGGGGCTGCCCGGGGTGTTTATTGGTGTGGCGGTGGCGGTGGCCTCGTTTATACCCGTTGTGGGGGCGGCGCTGATTTGGGTGCCGTTGAGTGTCTATATGCTGGCCCAAGGCCAGTGGGTGGCGGCGGGGCTATTGGCTTTCTGGGGGGCGGTGGTGGCCGGGTTTTTGATTGATAACCTGGTGCGTCCCTGGTTGATTCAAAAACTCTCGCAGCGGGTAGAAGGGGCCATGGATCAGCCTGCCACCAACCACACGCTGCTGACGGTATTGTCTACCCTGGCAGGGTTGATCCATTTTGGCGTGTTGGGGTTGTTTTTTGGCCCGGTATTGGCCGCCATGGCCATAACTATCTTTGAGGTGTATGAGCGGCGCTATGGGGTGAATTTGGATCGTAGTTGACCTGTAGTTCAGCATTTGCTGAAGCATTTGAGTCAATGGGGTAGGACGCATAATATGAAACAAAAATCATCAGATCATCAGAGGAGAAACACCATGGCTTTTCAAGGTAAAAAACTATTAGGGCTGGTATTGTTCAGCACAGTCGCGCTTGCCAGTGATGACCCTTACCAGGCCGGTTTTGCCCAGTGGGCTAAGCAGTTGCAGGCTCAGGGGGATACCACCATGGCCGCAGCAGCTGAAAGTTATGTGCAAGAGGTTCAGCAGGCGTGGCAGCGTCACGGTTATATCGGGCCGAAGGTGCCGTTGCCAGAGCCGGTCAAGGTGGTTGATGGGGTCTATACCATCGTGGGTTCCCTGATCTGGCACAATCCGGCCAATTATGGTTTTAACAATAATCTCTCCTTCGCCATCTTTGCCGATGGGGTGTTGGTCTACAATGCCGGGCCCAATTATGCCGTAGCGGCCAGCGCCCATGACATTATTCGCCGTTATACGGACAAACCGGTTAAATGGGTGGTCATGGAAAACAATCAGGGCCATGCCATGTTAGGCGCCGGTTACTGGCTCAAACAGGGCGCCAAACTGTATTCGGCAGAGAAGGCGGCGCGTCAGTTCGGTGAGGCTTTTGATTTTATCAAGCGGGAGTGGTCAACCCGTGTGGGAGAGGAAATCACCCTGCCTGCAGAAAATGTTGCCGATCAGTTCATTACCTTCAATGGCGAGATGGTGCTGGATGTAGGCGGCGGTGAAAAGGTCTATCTGTGGGAAGAGACCGGGCATACCCCATCCGCCACCTCGGTTTGGGTGCCGTCGCGCAAAGTCTTTTTTGCCGGCGATCTGCTGTTTAATGAACGGATGCTGGCGCTGTTTTCCTATACGGACTCCTTGGCGTGGGCCGATGCCATCCGCGCAGTAGTAAAAAAACTGCCACCGGATACGATTGTGATTCCTGGACATGGCACGCCCACGGATTTGCAGACCGCTGTTGAACAGACGCTGGGCTATCTGGAATTCTTGCATGAGGCGGTGCAGAAAGTGGTGGACGCAGGGGGCAGCATTGAGGATGCGCAAGCCATTGATCAGTCGCGTTTCAAAGATCGGCCGGTCTTTGAGCAGACCCATAAACGCAATGCTGCCCATGTATTCCGCGAGTTGGGCGGGCTGTAAAAGCATGGAACACCTATTGCCAGCGGTTTATGGCACAGTCATTTGACTGTGCCGTAGCGTCAAATAGCAGGGGAGAAAGAGATGAAGGGCGCTACGCTATTATTCGGGAGGGTTTTCTGCTCATAACT
>DQVN01000154.1 GCA_015661715.1 Sulfurivirga caldicuralii | reverse complement strand
GGTTCCCGGCCTTCATATTCGGCGATCAATTTGCGGGGCAGACGCCAGCTGAGCATGGAGAAAAAACTACCCATGACCAGACCCAGCAAACCGGCAGCGAAAAGAATAAGGGGATCCTGCATAAGCTTTGCTCCTGTTGATGCCTGTTATTTTAGGCAAGTGACAGGGGTCCCCCGAAATTTTTAAGGCGCGATTTTTGCGGCAGAAAATATCGTGGGAAAAGCGGGGTTTTGGCCAGTTTTAGGCAGTTTTTGCCTTTTAACAGCCATAAGTAACGCAATTGCGCTCGTTTTCCCAGACGGTGATGGCGTCCACCTGATAGGTTGCCGTGTTGATACGCTCACTGAGGGTTTCAAACAGAAACAGGGCCAGGTTTTCAGCCGTGGGATTGCGCTGCTGAAACCAGGGATGGTCATTGAGGTAGGTGTGATCCAGCTCAGCGATGACCGCTTTGGCGTGCTGCTTGATCTGCTTGAAATCCAGCACCATGCCCACCTCGTCCAGTTGGTCACCGACTACATGAACCTCGACCTTCCAGTTATGGCCGTGTAACTTGGCGCAGTCGCCCGCATAACCCTGCAGACGGTGGGCGGCGGCAAAGTCTAGAATGGTTTTAAGGCGGAAGCGTTTTTTCATGGCGGCGAATTATACGCTCAATGGCCTCTTTCTGCCACAAAGTCAATGACTTGCTGCAGGGTTGGGCTGCGAACGGGCAGTTGGGCGAGCAGTTGGTGACATTGCTGAATCAGTTGATCCCGGTAGGCTTTGGCTTTCTCCAGACCCAGCAGGGCGGGAAAAGTGGCTTTTCCATTGCGCCGATCGCTATCGGTGTCTTTGCCCAGCTGTTCGGTGGTTTGTTCCACTTCCAGAATGTCATCCTGTACCTGAAAGGCGAGCCCAAGGGTGAGACCCAACCGACTCAGGGGTTTGCGCAGGGTCTCGTAGTCGTGATGGGGGGCGGCACCGAGCAAAAGGGCGGCGCGGATGAGGGCGCCGGTTTTCAGTTCATGGAGCAGGATCAACTGCTCAAGGTCGGGCTGAGACTGGGTTGCACGCATATCCAGCATCTGCCCGGCGACCATCCCCTGGCTGCCGGCAGCATGGCTGAGGATCTGCACCTGACGCAGGCGTATGGCCTCCGGCAGCTCAGCCCGGACGAGCAGCGCCAGCGCTTCCATCTGCAGCGCATCACCGGCGAGAATGGCGGTGGCCTCATCAAACTGAACATGTACAGTAGGCTGGCCTCGGCGCAGGGCGTCGTCATCCATGGCAGGCAGGTCGTCATGCACCAGAGAGTAGCAATGAATCAGCTCTAATGCCAGAGCAGCTGCATCCAGTTTTTCCCGGGGTAGGCCCAGAGCCTCGGCGATCAGCCAGACCAGAGCGGGTCGAAAACGCTTGCCCCCATTGGTGGTGGCATAGACCATGGCGGCTTTCAGGTGGGGTTCGATAGCGCGGTTGCGCCAGTATTGATCCAGCAGGTCGTTAAAGCGGGTCTGATAAGGCTTAAGCAGTTGCATCATTCATTCTCGGTGGCTGAACCCAGCATTATAAGCACAAATACAGTACACAGAATGAAGGTGAAAATTGGTCGAGTTGTTTCATTGGCGACAAAATGCCGCTCGAATAAAAAGAAAAGCCGCAGAGTGGCCTGCGGCTTGCGTCGTTCGCTTAAGCGAGGGCTTAAAGTTCTTCGGCGTGCCTGGCCAGATATTCGGCAACGCCTTCGGGGGTGGCTTTCATGCCGGCCTTGCCTTTCTGCCAACCCGCCGGACAGACTTCACCATGCTGCTCAAAGAACTGCAGGGCTTCGACCATGCGGATGGTTTCATCCACATTGCGTCCCAGGGGCAGGTCGTTGACCACTTCGTGGCGCACGATGCCGTCCTTGTCGATCAGGAAAGTGGCGCGTAGGGCCACATTATCAGGGTGGCGTACGCCATAGGCATCCATAATGTTGCCGCCCACATCAGCCACCAGGGGGAAGCGTACAGGGCCCAGTCCGCCTTCATTTACTGGCGTATTACGATAGGCGTTGTGGGTGAATTGGGAATCGATGGAGATACCGACGACTTTGGTATTCAGCGCCTGGAATTTTTCGATACGGTGATCAAAGGCCAGAATTTCAGAGGGGCAGACAAAGGTGAAGTCCAGCGGATAGAAGAAGACCACGCCATAAGAGCCCTTCAAGTATTCCTTCAGGTTGAAGTTTTCAACGATACTGCCATCTTCCAGTACGGCGGCAGCGGTAAAGTCAGGGGCCGGTTTGGTGACCAATACGCTCATGGTTATCACTCCTTTTGCGAGGTTGCTAATAGAAAACAACAGGAAAGTATATTTCAATAAAAATACATCATCAAGGATATGATAATAGCTTTTCTCTATCTTATCTTTTGCCCTGACCGCCGGCCTGCAGGAGTAGGTAATCTAAGATGGGGGTGGGCAGAAGGCGTTTTAGCCAGGCAAAAACATGGGTTGGCAGCGTAACCCCATAGCGGGCGGCGGGTTTGCGCGTTGTCAGGGATTTGAACAGCACGCGGGTGACCGCTTCAGGCCCCAGAGTGAAGGGGGCAGCAGCACCTTCCTTCTGCAGGCGTTGAATCATGGCTTCATATTGAGCGCGATGGGCGCTGTGTTCCGGGTTGATCCAGCGGCGGAATGCATCATAGGCATTGGTGCGGAAGCGGGAGCTGATCGGCCCCGGTTCGATCAGCACGATATCGATGGGGGCATTCCATAACTCCAGTCGCAGCGTATCGGCCAGGCCTTCAATGGCGAATTTGCTCGCATTGTAGGCGCCGCGATAGGCCATGGCAGCAAATCCCAAAATGGAGCTGTTATAGACAATGCGCCCGCCATGGCCATGTTGACGCAGGTGGTGAATGAAATGGTTGGTCAGGCTTTGGGTGCCGAAGACATTGGTTTCAAACTGGGCGCGCAGTGCATCGCGGCTGAGATCCTCCACAGCCCCCGGCAAGCCAAAAGCCCCATTGTTGAACAGGCCGCGCAAATAGCCCTTCTCACTCTGTTCAATGGCGGCGGACAGGCCGGTTTCGATGCTGTTTTCATTATCCAGGTCCAGGTGTACGCACTTGAGACCCGCTTTAATAAGCTGGGCGACATCCTCTGATTTGCGCGCGCTGGCGATTACATCAAAGCCTGCCTGTTGCAGCGCAAAGGCTGCATAGTAGCCGATACCGCTTGAGCAGCCGGTGATCAGGATAGCATCACCTGGCTGTAAAGGATGCGCATGTTTCATAGTGTCTCCGCTGCCCATTGCGCCAACCGTGAACGCTCGCCCTTCTGCAGGGTGATGTGTCCGCTATGATTCCAGCTTTTGGCGCGATCCACCACATAGGTCAGCCCGCTGGTGGTTTCGGTGAGGTAAGGGGTGTCGATCTGGGCCAGGTTGCCCAAACAGACCATTTTGGTGCCGGGGCCGGCCCGCGTAATCAATGTTTTCATTTGTTTTGGCGTGAGATTTTGCGCTTCATCGATAATGACAAACCGGTTGACGAACGTGCGGCCACGCATAAAGTTCATGGACTTGATTTTAATCCGGTCATGGAGCAGATCCCGCGTCGCCTGGTGTTGCCAGCTATTGGAGCCACCGCCTTCCACGTGCAGGAGAACTTCCATGTTATCCAGTAGCGCGCCCATCCACGGGGTCATCTTTTCTTCCTCTGTGCCGGGTAGAAAGCCGATATCCTCTGCAATGGGAATGGTGGCGCGGGTCATGATGATCTCCGCATAGCGGTTTTCTTCCAGGGTCTGCTCCAGGGCAGCCGCCAGCGTCAGCAAAGTCTTGCCCGTGCCGGCCTGGCCCACAAGGGTGACAAAGTCCACCTCCGGATCCATGAGCAGGTTCAACGCCATATTCTGCTCCCGGTTGCGGGCGGTAATGCCCCACACACTCCGTGTGGTGTAGTCGTGGGGGTATTCCAGCTTGACCCGTTTGCCTTGAATTTCCCGGACAATGGCGGTAAAGCCACTATCGTTGTCGCTGACGAGGAACGCATTGGGATACCAGTCGGGCGGGGTATCCAGTGTCAAGGCATAGAATGTGCGCCCATCCTCCTGCCATGACGTCATTTTGGCGGCATGTTGGCTGTAAAAATCCTCTGGCAGTTCGTACCAGCCGGTGTAGAGCAGATCGGTATCTTCCAGAACACGGTCATTGTAGTAGTCTTCTGAATGCAGGCCTACGGCAGCGGCCTTGATGCGCATGTTGATATCTTTGGTCACCAAAGTGACCTTGCATTCGGGGAAGTGGGCCTGGAGCGCTAAGCCGGCCTCAAGAATTCGTGTATCCGCGTTGCTGGTGGAAAGGCCGGGTGGCAGTGCCACCTGTTCCGGTTCCGTTTCAAAAAAGAGCCGCCCCAAACGGTTTTGCGCCTCATCAATACCAAGGCCTTGATATTTGCTCAGGGGGATACCCTTTCGGATATCTTCGAAGGATTCACCGCTGATCAACAGGTCGAGAATGCGGTTGGCCTCCCGGGCATTGCGCGCCACCTCTGAGATGCCCTTTTTGTGGTTGTCCAGCTCTTCCAGCACGGTCATGGGTAGATAGATATCGTGCTCCTGAAACTGGAATAAGGACATGGGATCATGGATGAGGACATTGGTGTCCAGAATGAAGATGCGTTTCATGGATCAGCCTTCCTGCAGTGTTTTGAGGGTTTCCAACACCTCTTCCACATGGCCCGGTACCCGTACCTTACGCCATTGATGGCGCAGAATGCCCTGGGGATCAATAAGAAAAGTACTGCGCTCGATGCCGTAATACTCACGACCATAGTTCTTCTTCAGCTTGATCACATCAAACAGGCGACAAAGGGTTTCATCCGGATCTGAGATCAGCTCAAAAGGAAATTGATATTTTTCCTTGAACCGTTCGTGCGACTTCAAGCTGTCGCGGGAACAGCCGTAGATTTCGCAATTGAGCGCTTGAAACGCGGCATAGTAATCACGAAAGGCCTCACCCTCCTTGGTGCATCCCGGGGTATTATCCTTAGGATAGAAGTAAAGCACGCTCCAGTGCCCTTTTAAATCCTCAGCGGTGAGGGTTTTACCGCCGGTGGCGGTTGCTTCAAAGGGTGGGATGGGGTTTCCGACTTCAACCATAATCAACGTCTTTTTGTTGTTGTAAACAGTTTAATTGTGCGCTTTGGACGAAGGCTGTGCAAGCGTTGTGGGCAAAAAGCCCCCGTCCACTTGTCAGCACCGTGGCCAGGCGAGTAAGATTAGCCCTTTGACAGCAGCTTGTAGGGAGCGTGTACGTGTTTAAAGGCAGTATTGTCGCGCTGGTCACGCCCATGACCGAAGATGAGCGTGTGGATTATGACGCGCTCGCCGATCTGATCGAATTTCATATCGAACAGGGAACCGATGGCATCGTCACCGTGGGCACCACGGGTGAGTCGGCGACGCTGGATCATCAGGAGCACTGTGAGGTCATGCGTTTTACGGTGGAGCAAGTCGCCCGCCGTATTCCCGTCATTGCCGGTACAGGCTCCAACTCGACCCGCGAGGCCATTGAGCTGACCCGTTGTGCCAAAGAGATCGGTGCGGATGCCGCGCTTTTGGTGGCGCCCTATTACAACAAACCGACCCAGGAAGGCTTGTATCAGCACTATAAGACGGTGGCTGAAGTGGTCGCCTTGCCGCAAATTCTGTATAACGTACCAGGGCGGACAGCCTGCGACATTTTGCCGCAAACGGTCGTTCGTCTGGCGCAAATCGACAATATCATTGGCATTAAGGAGGCCACGGGCGATTTGAGCCGTGTGCCGGAGATCCAGCGCCGCGTAGACAGCGATTTCATGCTCTATACCGGGGATGATGCCACGGCCATCGACTTTATTCTCAAAGGGGGGCATGGCGGTATTTCGGTGACGGCCAATGTGGCGCCCAAGGCGGTTCATGACGCCTATGCTGCAGCCCTGGCGGGTGATGAGCAGCGTGCCCGTCAGATCGATGCCCCCCTGGCTGATTTGCACGCTACCCTGTTCTGTGAGTCCAATCCTATCCCAGTGAAGTGGGCCTTGCAGCGAATGGGCAAAATAGGTCCGACCCTGCGTTTACCCCTGACCCCCTTATCTGAGGCGTGTCAGGGCAAAGTGGAGGCGGCATTAAAAACAGCGGGGGTGTTATGAAGCCGGTAGTGGGAGCGCTTTTATTTGCGGTGGGTGCTGTGAGTCTGAGTGGTTGTAGCTCTTTCTCTAAAGCATTGAATCTGGAAGACAGCGTGTGGAGTTCGAGCAATTATCGGGATCAAGAACGGGCATTGGCCGAATCTTTAGAGACGCCGCCCACACTGGTCAAACCCCAGCAGAATAATAGTCTTGCCCTGCTGGACAACCAAGCGGTGACCCGTTTGGGCAATCAGGTGGTATCCAGTGAAGTGGCCCAGATCAGCCAAGAAGCGATACCCGCTTATAAAGCAAAGGGTGTCGCGGTTGAAGCCACTTTGTGTGAGCGTTGGCTGACCCTTGATGAGGTGTCAGCCGATATGGCGTGGGAGGGCGTGCAAAAGTTTCTCAAGACTTTAGGTTTGCCGATCAAGGAAGCCAACCGCGCAACCGGTATCATCAAGACAGAATATGTTCAGCGCAAGGAAATCGTCCCCCTGCTGGATGTTAGCCCCCTGCGTAAATTATTGAACAAATGGCGTCCGGAAGTGGCCGATGGCGCCATGGATCGCTTTACCGTGCATGTGACGGTGGATCCAAACGCTCAACGGGCGCAAATCCGCTTCCATCACCATCAGGTGTTTGCCGTAGACGATGGTGATACTGAGGTATATCACGTCAAACCTTATGATCCGGTCAAAGAACTGGAGATCCTTTACCAGGCTGCGGTGTTTTTCGGTGCCCACAAGGAGGCGGCCTTAAAACAGGTCAAGGTGTCGGCGCACACAGTAGAAATCGTCAAAGGCGAAGAGATCGATGGCTTGATTTTGCATGCGCCCTTGTCTCAGTCCTGGGCCTATTTGCAATCTATGATCTGGCGGGCCGATTGGCAGGTGGTTTCCGTATCGCCTGAGCGTCACCAAATGGTTGTGCGGTTGGATGGGGCGGAAGACAAAGGCTTCTGGTCATCCATGGCGTTCTGGCGTCGTGATAACGGCTTACCCAAGCAGGTGGTGTTGCAGCTCAAGCCGGTGAAGGACAACCCGCAACAGACACTGCTGCAGGTGGATGTGCCTGAAGGGGACACACCCATGAACCAGGCAACTCGTTTGCGCGTGTTTGAGAAATTGGGACTGCTGGGGCAATAACCCTATTGGTTAGCAGACAAACCATCCTCATCAAGCCCGCTTACGGGCTTGATTTGTTTTTTTAGGAGCGTGTTTATGCAGATTATTTGGGGTCATCAGGCATTGACGGACTTTCGTCAACAGCAATTGGCACAACGCTTGACCGATGCGGCCGGTCAGCCGGTTTCCCTTTTAACCCGGCATGTCTATTTCATTGATGCGCCGCCCCATGATGATCAAGGCCAGCGTATTTTGCATCAACTGCTCAATGGCCAAGCTGAGCCGTTGCGTGTTGATGCGCGGCCCACGCTGGTGGTGATGCCCCGTTTTGGCACCATCTCTCCATGGGCCAGCAAGGCGACGGATATCGCCCATATCTGTGGTCTGAAGGGGATTGAGCGAATAGAGCGGGGCGTCGCCTATTGGTTGGAGGGTGCAGTGGAGGAGGTGCATGAGCGTTTGTTGCCGCTGTTGCATGATCGCATGATGCAAACGGTGATCACGGATCTGGAGGATGCAGAACGCTTGTTTACCGTGCATGAGCCGCGTTCCGTTGAAACGGTGGATATTTTGCAGGGCGGGCGTCAGGCGCTGGAGGCGGCAAACCAGGTGATGGGGCTGGCATTGAGCGATGATGAGATCGATTATCTGGTAGAGCACTACCGTGCATTAGGGCGAAATCCTACGGATGCAGAGCTGATGATGTTCGCCCAGGCCAACTCCGAGCATTGTCGGCACAAAATCTTCAATGCCAGCTGGACGATCGATGGGGAGGAGAAACCCCACTCTCTGTTCGGCATGATCCGCAATACCTATCAAAACTACAACGAAAATATCCTCTCGGCCTATTCCGATAATGCGGCGGTGATTCGTGGGCATCAGGCCAAGCGTTTTTTTCCACAGCCCCATAGCGGCGTTTATCAGGCACATCTGGAACCTGTGCATATCCAGATCAAAGTGGAGACCCATAATCATCCTACCGCCATTTCGCCTTGGCCGGGTGCGGCAACAGGCTCTGGTGGAGAGATTCGCGATGAGGGCGCCACCGGCCAGGGCGCCAAGCCGAAGGCGGGGTTGACCGGGTTTACTGTCTCTAACTTGAAAATTCCTGGCTTGCGCCAGCCATGGGAGCATGATTATGGCAAGCCTGAGCGCATTGCCTCCGCACTGGAGATCATGCTGGATGGCCCTTTAGGGGCGGCGGCCTATAACAATGAGTTCGGTCGTCCGGCCATCTGCGGTTATTTCCGTACCTACGAGGTGCCGCTGATGACCCATGAGGGCATAGAGATGCGCGGTTATCACAAGCCGGTGATGCTGGCAGGCGGCCTGGGCAATATTCGTGAAATGCACATCCACAAACAGGACATTCCCGCAGGAGCTAAGTTGGTGGTGCTGGGCGGGCCGGCGATGCTGATCGGTTTGGGCGGTGGGGCGGCCTCATCCGTGGACAGCGGCGCAGGCAGTGAAGCTTTGGACTTTGCCTCCGTGCAGCGGGACAACCCTGAGATGGAACGACGGGCACAGGAAGTGATCGACCGCTGCTGCTGGCTGGGAGAGGCCAACCCTATCGCCTCCATTCATGATGTGGGTGCTGGAGGCCTGTCTAACGCCTTTCCTGAACTGGTGAATGATGCAGGCCGGGGCGGGCATTTTGAGTTACGGGAGATTCCATGCGATGAGCCGGGTATGTCGCCCATGGAAATCTGGTGTAACGAATCTCAGGAGCGCTATGTTATCGCCATCTACCCGGATCGTTTGGATGACTTTATCGCCATCTGCGAACGGGAGCGCTGTCCCTATGCCATTGTGGGCGAGGCCACAGAAGATCAGCGTCTGCGGGTGCATGACCGTTATTTTGACAACAACCCGGTGGATCTGCCCTTGAATATCCTGCTGGGCAAGCCGCCGCGCATGCACCGTGATGTTAAACGTCGGGATCTGCCGCAAGCAGGTTTTGAGACGGAAATCCTGGATTTCCAAGAGGTGGTTCAGCGTATTCTGCAACTGCCCACCGTGGCGGATAAGACCTTTTTGATCACCATTGGCGATCGCACCATTACCGGGCAGGTGGCGCGGGATCAGATGGTGGGGCCCTGGCAGGTGCCGGTTGCAGACTGCGCCGTTACCCTGACCGATTATGAAGGCTATACAGGCGAGGCCATGGGTATGGGCGAGCGGCCCGCCGTGGCGCTGACCAACCCTCAGGCGTCAGCCCGTTTGGCCGTTGCTGAGGCGATTACCAATCTGGCGGCAGCGCGTATCGACAAGCTCTCCGATATCAAGCTGTCCGCCAACTGGATGGCGGCGGCCGGCCATCCGGGCGAAGATGCCAAACTGTATGATGCGGTTGAAGCCCTCGGTATGGCGCTGTGTCCCGCATTGAACCTGACTATTCCCGTGGGCAAGGATTCCCTTTCCATGCGCACCGTCTGGGAAGAAAATGGCGCGCGCAAGTCGGTGACCGCGCCGGTGACGCTGGTGATTTCCGCCTTTGCCCCTGTGGTGGATGCGCGTAAGACGCTGACGCCGCAATTGCGCACGGATAAAGGGAAAAGTCGCCTGCTGCTGATCGACTTGGGGCGAGGCCAGCATCGCATTGGGGGGAGCTGTCTGGCCCAGGTGTACAACCAGGTGGGGGATATAACCGCCGATCTAGACCGGCCGGAAGACCTGCAGGGCTTGTTTGCTGCGGTGCAGGCACTGAATGAGGCCGGTCTGATTTGGGCCTATCACGACCGTTCAGATGGCGGG
>DQVN01000061.1 GCA_015661715.1 Sulfurivirga caldicuralii | reverse complement strand
TACCGCATTTTGCGTCATCAGTTTCCCCGGCGGGAAACCCGCCTCTATCTGGAAAAGGTGACCCAGGCGAAAACCCGTTATCGCGCATGGATGGAAAACAATGTCTGATTTCTGGCAGGATAGAGCGGTGCTGGTTACCGGCGCCGATGGTTTTATCGGCTCACACCTGGCCGAGCATCTGGTTCGCTTAGGGGCCAGGGTGCGCGCCCTGGTGCAATACAACAGCTTCAACAGCGATGGTTGGTTGGATCACTCATCCTTGCATGCGCAGATGGAGATTGTCGCGGGGGATGTGCGGGATCCCTTGTGCTGTCGTGAGATCTGCCAGGGGATGGACACCGTCTTTCATCTGGCCGCACTGATTGCCATTCCTTACTCCTATCGGGCGCCCCAAAGTTATGTGGATACCAATGTTTCCGGTACGCTTAATATGGTGCAAGGGGCGAAAGAGGCCGGGGTGCGTCGCTTTATGCACACATCCACTTCTGAAGTATATGGTACGGCCCGATATGTGCCCATTGATGAAGCCCACCCACTGCAGCCCCAGTCGCCTTACAGCGCCAGCAAAATCGGCGCGGATCAGATCGCGCGCTCCTATTGGCACGCCTTTGAGCTGCCGGTGACGGTCATGCGCCCCTTCAATACTTACGGCCCGCGGCAAAGTGCACGGGCAGTGATTCCCACCATCATCACCCAGATGGCCGCCGGGGCGAAGGTGATCAAATTGGGCGATGTCACCCCAACCCGGGATTTTAACTATGTGACCGATACCGTGGCGGGCATGTGTGCCTTGGCGGCATGTGACGCCTGTGTAGGGGAGGTGGTGAATATCGCCTCGAATCACGAGATTTCCATTGGTGAAACCCTCAATCTGATCAAGACCTTGATGGGATGGGACGGGGAATTTGTGCAGGACCCCCAGCGCCTACGACCTCAGGGCTCTGAGGTGTTTCGCCTGTGGGGTGACAATAGCAAGATCACCACCTTGACCGGCTGGCGGCCTCAGGTGAGTCTGCGTCAGGGGTTGCAACAGACCATCTCCTGGTTTACTCAGCCGGAGAATCTCAAGCGCTACAGGGCCGACCGCTACCATGTCTGAATTGACCGCTCTGCTGGATTTTGTCGAGCAGCAGTTAGGGCCGCCGCCCATTCCCTTGCATGCCCCCTGTCTGGAAGAAGCGGACGCGCAGGCGGTAGCCGAGTGTGTGCGTTCAGGTTTTGTCTCCAGCGTGGGGGCACAGGTGGCGCAATTTGAGCAGGCGGTGGCCGCTTTCACCGGCGCATCCCATGCGGTGGCGGTGGTCAATGGGACGGCGGCGCTGATGCTGGCGCTAAAAGCGGCTGGCGTCCAGCCGGGAGATTGGGTCATCACCCAGTCCTTGACCTTTATCGCCACCGCCAATGCCATCGTGCACGTCGGTGCCGAGCCGTTGCTGCTGGATGTGGATGACAGTTTATGCCTGTCTGTGGAGGCGTTGGCGGCTTTTTTGCAACAGGCATGTGACGGCCCCATTCACAAAGCCACCAGGCGGCGAATTGGCGCCATTGTGCCCATGCACACATTGGGATTTATGGCGGATATGCCCCGTATTGTGCAGCTGGCCGCAGAACATGACATTCCTGTGATCGAGGATGCGGCCGAGGCCCTGGGCAGTAGACTGCAGGGGCGTCATGCCGGCACCTTTGGCATCGCTGGCATTCTCAGCTTCAACGGCAACAAACTGATCACCACAGGGGGCGGCGGCATGGTGTTGACCCAGGATGACGCCCTGGCAGAACAGGCCCGCCATCTAGCCACCACCGCTAAGCAGTCGCACCCATGGCATTTTGTGCATGATGCGGTGGGCTATAACCTGCGTTTACCCAATTTAAATGCCGCCTTAGGCCTGTCTCAACTTCAAAAATTGCCCCAACTGCTACAATTCAAGCACACTTGGCATAGCACGCTGGCGGCGAAAATTTCGGCGTTGAAAATTTTAGGGGGACCCCTGTTGTCCAATCTGCAGGGAGAGCATCAACCCAATTACTGGCTGCAGGCGGTGCAGCTACAAGATCGGGCGGCACGGGACAGGTTGCTTGAGATGGCCGCGGCACGGCAGATCCAGATGCGGCCACTTTGGACGCCGCTGCATCAACAGCCACCCTACCGGCGGGCTCCTACCTTTGGCACCCTGCAGCACACGCAAACCCTGTTTGATACGGTCATCTGCCTGCCATCATCACCCCGGTGTGACTATGGATAAAAAGCTGTTGTTAGTGGGTAATGGCGGCCATGCGGCCAGTATTATCGCCGCCTTAGCGGGCACAGGCTGGCAAGTGATGGGTGCTGTAGTGGCCCCGGGGAGCCCCTGTCGCCGCCATAAACCCGCACGGGTTATTGGCTTTGAGCAGGATCTGCCGCATCTGCTTGCGCAGGCGGATGGCGTATTACTGGCTGTGGGGCAGATTGAGGATCCCACACCGCGCATTCGCCTATTTCAGTGGCTGCAGCAGCTCCATGCGCCGTTGATTACCCTCGTGGCCGCCAATGCTTCGGTAGCCGGGACGGCGCAGTTGGGGGTGGGCACGGTGGTGCTGCAGCAGGCCCTGGTCAATGCTTATGCCCGGGTGGGCATGAACGCGATTGTCAACAGCCAGGCCTTGATTGAGCATGATGTGGTGGTGGGGGATCACTGCCATATTTCCACGGGGGCGCGTATCAATGGTGGCGCTGTGATAGGCCGCCGCTGTTTTATCGGTAGCGGCGCAATCATTGGCCATGGGGTGCGCTTAGGGGATGATGTGGTCATTGGCGCAGGCAGTGTGGTGCTGCGGGATATTACGGCACCGGGGGTGTATGTGGGACAGCCGCTCAGGAGGGTGCGATGAGCCTGTTTTTCATTGCCGAGGCGGGGGTCAATCACAATGGAGATGTGTCCCTGGCTCACCGGTTGGTCGATGTGGCGGTGGCGGCGGGGGCCGATGCGGTCAAGTTCCAGACCTTTGTGCCGGAAAAGCTGGTGACGGCGGATACGCCCCAGGCTGCCTATCAGGCCCGCAATGTGGGGCAGCGTCAGAGTCAGCTGACCATGCTGCAGCAGTTAGCCCTGCCCCAGTCGGCATTTGTTGAGCTGAAACAGCACTGTGATGAGGCGGGCATTGTATTCATGTCCACGCCATTTGATGAGGAGAGTGTCCATTTTCTCGCC
>DQVN01000065.1 GCA_015661715.1 Sulfurivirga caldicuralii | reverse complement strand
GTGGCTCTCCTTTCCGGTTGTTGTTTCGCAATTTCAATTTAACCTGATCAGAGCCACCGCCTCTCAAAATGTGCGAAAAATATCGTACGTTATCAAGCGCTCCCCGCCATGCACCGATGATGCTGAGCGCGACCCAAAACCACGACACAAAGGATTTTGCTGTCAGATGTACCCACTATCAGGCTGCACTAGATGGGTTACGCTCAACGGATAACTAAAACGCAATAACCGCAGAATTTTCTGCGGTTATTATGAACTGTAAGCCTCTTCAGACCATATTGCATTCAGTAGAGCACAATTAAATGTCAAATGCGGAAACTGCGCAGTAAGCCATCCAGATGCTGGGCGATCTCCCGCAAGCGCTCGCCTTCCTGGCGAGTTGCGCGGGTTTGCTCCACCGTATCTTCGGTCACCTGGCGGATCTGTCCTACCTGCTGACCAATGGTACGCACCAGTTCGGTTTCATGTTGCGCCACCTTCTGCATTTCATCCGACAGTCCCGTCAGATCCCGCATGAGGCTGACCACCGGCTTCAAGCTGTTTTCCGCTTCTTCAATCGAGACCTTGCTCTCTTCGGTCGCGGCCTCGCCTGCCTGCATGCGCTCGACCGTCTGTCGTGTATTGCCACGGATGTGGTTGATGATGTTGGATATTTCCTGGGTGGACTCCTGGGTCCGCTGAGCCAGTTGTCGCACTTCATCCGCCACCACGGCAAAGCCCCGGCCATGTTCCCCGGCACGGGCCGCTTCAATGGCGGCATTCAACGCCAGCAGATTGGTCTGCTCAGCAATCTCTTCAATCACATTAACCACCGAACCGATGGTTTCACTCTCTTTATCCAACAGATTAATACTCTCTTTCAGGCTGTGCATCACCTCTGACAGAGATTGAATGGTCTGCTGGGTACCACTGACCTTGGCCACGCCCTCATCCACCCGCTCAATGGCATTGTTAGCCGCCCGGGCAGTGTTGGTAGAGAAACCCGCCACCTCGGCGGCCTGCTGTTGCAATTGATTAATTAACGCATTGAGCTGTTCAACGCTCTTGAATTGAGCGTCAATACCCTTTTGCGCCCCCTCTGTCTGCTCATACAGTACCAACGCCGCCCGCTCCAAGGACTGTGCATCTTCAACTAGTGCACGCACCACCTCCTGGATCCGAGAAACAAACATATTGAATCCGCGGGAAATTTCCGCCAGCTCATCTTTCCCTTTTTCCGGCAAGCGTAGCGTCAAGTCGGCTTCACCACTGGAGATCTGCTGCATGGCCTCCCGTAGATTATCCAGTGAAGCAAGAATAGAGCGCATCACCACCAGCATCACCGCCAGACCCAATAACAGTCCACCGCCTGCTAGCAGGCTCATCATCCAGATGCTTTGCTCAGCTTCCTGCTCCGCACGCACCCCTTTCTCGCGAATGCGTTGGATCACATTTTCCAACAAGTGTTGCAAATGTCCCTCGGCCTTTTGCAACAGCGGCTCGATTTCATTTTCGTAAGTCCACACATCCATGCGCCATTTATCTGACATCAATACCGTTTTCAATACCATGTAGTTTTCCCGCCATTGCTGATACGCCTGCTCAATAACCGGCAAACTCTCCTCTTCTTCCAGCGTCAGCTCATCGCTGTGGGCTTGCAGATTACTTAAAGCGCCTTCAAATACATCCAGGAAGTTGTCAATGTTCTGCGCCATATTTTCAGCACGAAATGCCACAAACCCACGTAGGTTAATCATGATATTGAGCCAGGTTTTCTGCATATTGATCACCTGTTCCAGCATCC
Organism: Sulfurivirga caldicuralii; assembly: GCA_015661715.1. GTDB lineage: Bacteria > Pseudomonadota > Gammaproteobacteria > Thiomicrospirales > Thiomicrospiraceae > Sulfurivirga > Sulfurivirga caldicuralii_A. Next base: position 7,945 of record DQVN01000065.1, on the reverse strand, counting down.
GAGCACGCTCAGGATCCATCTCTGCAATTTCTGAACGAATCATTTCGGAAATGGCGCCTTGTACTTGCTGAGCAGCCTGGTCCATACCCTGGGAGACAATCCCCAACGCTGGATACTTGAGGGTGTCATTCTCCTGCATCGCCTGAATTTGCGGCAGTTTGGCCGCCACCTGCTCCAAGGTCTGACGCACCTCATTGAGCATTTGCCGCTGCTGCGGATTCGACAGCCTTTTCTCTAGACGGCGGGCTGCCTCCTTCAGTCGAGCCAGCTCCCGCTGAACCGCCTCCAACTTCTGCGCATCACCCGTGAGCATATAGCTGACTAGATAGGCACTGAAGCGCTCTGTATTTCTGGCCATCTCCAAAGCAGCAAAGGCCTGAGGTTGATCTTCGGTAACAATCGTATTGAGCTGGTTTTTTACCAGATTCAGATTCCATAGCGCCATGGCGGTGATCACAACCAGCAGGATACTGACACCAATCATGCCCAAATACAACTTTGCCCGGATAGTCAGGTGACTCAGCATGACACACTCCAAAGATTTGACACAGGTTGCCTAATCTTGAATAAAGCAATGGTCATGCCAAATATGGATTATTTTGTCTTGGTCAGATACGGAATCAACTCACCTGGCGGCACATAGCCCGGGATCACCTCCCCCGTATCCAGCACCATGTACGGGGTGCCGGTAACACCGATTTTTTGCGCCAAGGCTAAATGTTCATTAATCGGATGGCGGCAAATCTTGCCTTCCGCCACCTGGCCGCTTACCATGGCTTGATCCAGCGCCTGACGCTGATCGCCACTACACCACACCTTGATGGCATTAAAATAACTCGTACTCCCCAAACCGCTGCGAGGATAAAACAGCACATGGATCGTGACCCCATTTTCCTGTAATTTGGGGAACAGCTTATGCAGTTTGCGGCAGTAAGGACAATCCAAATCATCAAACACCCATATCTCCCGCACCGGTTTACCTTTGGCCGGATAGGTGATCATCTGCTCAGGCTTGAGCTGTTTGAGCAGGCTGATACGGGCCTGCTGCCTGGCCGGTTCCGTCAGATTGGTGCGGGTTTGCAGATCCAATAATTCGCCCCTGACGGCATAGCGGCCATCCCCGCTGATATAGAATACCTGGCCGTCAGCAGTGATTTCATACAGGCCCTTGATGGGCGTATCCTTCACCTGAATGTCCGCTGCCGGGCCTGCATTGGCCTGCAAACGTTTTTCCAGCGTGGCCGCATCCGCCCACACTTGCGTGGTGGCCGCCAGCAGCAGGCCGGGTAAAAGTTTTTTCATCGAACCATCTCCTTAAAACAAATCTTTCGTATTCTACCCGCGTGGGTGGTGCTTGCGGTGCAGTTGTTGCAACCGGGCATTGGCCACATGGGTATAGATTTCTGTGGTGGACAGTTGCGCATGGCCCAACAGCGCCTGCACCACCCGCAGATCTGCGCCATGATTCAGCAAATGGGTGGCAAATGCATGCCGGAGTTTGTGGGGTGAGATCAACTCACGGGGGATGCCCGCCTGTAGTGCCCAGTGTTTGATGCGGTGCCAGATGGTCTGCCGCGTCATGGGCCGACCCTGTTGCGAGACAAATAGCGCATCCGTCTCTTTCCCTTGCAACAATATAGGACGCGCCTGTTCTAGATAGGCTTTCAGCCAGTGTCTTGCCGCCTCGCCCACGGGCACCAGCCGATCCTTGCCGCCTTTGCCCCGCTCAACGCGCACAAACCCCTGATGCAGGTTGAGCTGATGCACGCTCAAGGCCGCCAGCTCCGACACCCGCAATCCGGTGGCATAAAGGGTCTCCAACAGGGCCCGATCCCGCAGACCCAAATCCGTGGCGCTATCCGGCGCCGCCAGCAAGGCTGACACCTGCTGCTCATCCAGCACCACCGGCAGGCGCCTGCCTCTGCGGCGGCTGCGCAACAGCTCAGTGGGGTCCTGAGCACACCACCCCTGTTGTAAGGCATGGCGATAAAACTGACGGATACTGGCCAGACGGCGATTGACCGTAGCGGGTTTGATACCCGATTTTTTTAGGCCATTCAGATAAGCTTCCAGCTGTTTGCGCTGCACCCGGCAGGGTGATTCTACCGCCAGGGTGGCGAAAAAATGACGCAGGTCCCGCCCATAGGCCAAAACCGTGTGCGGGCTAAGCTGGCGCGCCAACTGCAGGTGGATCAGAAAATCCTCTACCGCCGTTTTCCAGTGCATCAGAAAGGCTCAATTTGCTGGAGGCATAAACAAAAACGCCCTGCATAAAGCAGGGCGTATACCATTCAACCGGCCATGGTTTATTTGCTCTTGCGCACAATCTTCTCTTTGATCCGCGCCGCCTTACCGGTACGGCCACGCAGGTAGTACAGTTTAGCGCGGCGTACTTTACCGCGACGCTTCACTTCAATACTGTCGATCATCGGGCTGTGGGTTTGAAAAGTCCGCTCTACCCCCACACCGTTGGAAATCTTGCGTACGATGAAGTTGGAGTTCAAACCGCGGTTCTTCTTGGCGATCACCACACCTTCAAAAGCCTGAATACGGGTATTGTCACCCTCCTTGACGATCACCTTGACCACAACGGTATCCCCTGGCGCAAACTCAGGGATATCATTGCGCAGCTGTTCCTGCTCAATCTTGGCAATAATAGGATGTTTCATGTTCGGATCTCCTGTCCGTCAATCGAGATGGATACCCCACTCGATCAGTTGCTCATTGCTGACTTGACCCAGCTTGCGCGCCCGTTGCAACAGACGCCGCTGATCAGAGGTCAACACCAAATTGTTCAACAGCTCAGGCCGACGCAAAGCCGTCCGCTCAAGCTTTTGCAGCAGTCGCCAGATGGCGATCTGCTCATGATGCCCCTGCTGGAGCACCGTCGGCACAGCCATACCATCGATCTCAGGCGGACGGGTATAGTGGGGGCAATCCAACAGCCCATCGCTGAAGGAATCCTCCACCGCCGACAAATCATGCCCCAAGGCGCCCGGCAGCAGCCGGATAAGCGCATCCATCAGCATCATCGCCGGCAGCTCACCGCCGGAGACGACAAAGTCGCCGACGCTGATCTCCTCATCCACATGGCGCTGGATAAAACGCTCATCAATGCCCTCATAACGGCCGCAGAGCAGACCGATACGGGGCAACTGCGCCAGCGCCTGCACCCGTTGCTGCGTCAGCGGCGTCCCCTGCGGGCTGAGATAGATCAGATGCAAGGGCCGTGCATCGGCCTCCCGCAGAGCGGCCACCGTATCCGCCAGCGGCTGATACAGCATCACCATGCCCGGCCCGCCCCCATAGGGGCGGTCATCCACCGTGCGGTGACGGTCATGGGTAAAATCCCGCGGATTCCACAGCACCAGCTCTGCCAGCCCCGTGTCAAAAGCGCGGCGGGTGATGCCATACGCCGTCACCGCGGCAAACATCTCCGGGAACAGCGAGATGACATCAAAACGCAGGGGCAAGTCAGTCCGCCTCGCCGTCCCAGTCCACGCGGATCCGTTTGGCGGCCAGATCCACATCGGTGACAAAGTGGCCCTCGACCAACGGGATCAGATGCTGGCCGCTTGACCCACGAACCCGCATCACATCGTGCCCGCCGGTTTCGATCATGCCGACCACCTGGCCCAGGTTTTCACCCTGCTGATCGATCACCTCGCAACCGATCAGATCGACCCAGTAGTAGCCGTCATCACTTTCCGGCAGTTGATCGCGGTCAATACCGATCTCGCACCCCATCAGCGCACGGGCCTGCTCGCGATCCTGCACCCCTGCCAGCTTCGCCACCAACCCCTTGCCGCCACTATGCATGCGATGGTCCAGCACCTTGACTTCGCGCCAGCATCCATCCTGACAACGCAGATACCAGGGTTGGTAGCGGAAAATATTCTCAATGGGCGCAGTATGGGAATATACCTTCACCCACCCCTGCACCCCGTAGATGCCATTGACCTTGCCCAGGATCAGCTTGCCGTCAACGACATCCGCCATCGGCTTCAAGCAGCCTTATTCTTCTTCACCAGTTGGGCGACGCGCTCAGACATCTGCGCCCCTTCACCCAGCCAGTACTGCAAACGCTCGCTGTCGATACGGAAAGTTTCCTCGTTGCCACGGGCATTCGGATTATAAAAGCCCAGCTGCTCGATGAAACGACCGTCGCGACGCGCGCGCTTGTCTGCAACCACAATACGATAAAATGGGCGTTTTTTAGCACCGCCCCGTGCCAAACGAATCACAACCATATCGGTCTCCTTTCAGTATCAACAGCGACGACAGGAACTCCTGCCGACTCATTCTTCTGCCCCAATCCCAGGCGCACCGCGCTCCGGGAAACAGCAAATTATAGCGGTCTCAAAGCATCAATGCATGATTTTTTGTAGAATAGCGGCTCCATGCAACAGGTCTGTAAGCCATGTCCCAATACCACGAAATCCCACTGGAAACCCTCTCCCTCAAGGCGCGTAACGCCGCCATGCCCAAGGGTCAATACAAAACCCGCACCCTGAAACACCGCCCCGACCCCGACACCCCGCGCGCACCCAAGCCGGCCTGGATCCGCGCCAAGCTGCCCAAAGCCCGGGACATGCACCGCATCGGTCAGATCAAGGCCTCCCTGCGCGCCCACGGCCTGCACACCGTCTGCGAGGAGGCCAGTTGCCCCAACCTGGCTGAATGCTTTGGCAAAGGGACCGCCACTTTCATGATCATGGGGGACATCTGCACCCGCCGCTGCCCCTTCTGCGATGTGCGTTACGGCCGCCCCAAGCCGCTGGATCCCGAAGAACCCATCAAACTGGCACGCACCATCCAAGCCATGGCGCTGGACTATGTGGTCATCACCTCCGTCGACCGCGACGATCTGCGCGACGGCGGCGCCGCCCACTTCAGCGCCTGTATCCAGGCAATACGCCAATACAGCCCGAATACCCGCATCGAAATTCTCACCCCTGACTTCAAGGGCCGCCAGAAAGTCGCCCTGCGCACCCTGGCCCAGTGTCCGCCGGATGTGTTCAACCACAACCTGGAGACCGTCCCCCCGTTGTATGCCAAGGCCCGTCCCCAGGCCGACTATCAAGGCTCGCTCAATCTGTTGGCCCGCTTTAAGGCGCAACATCCCCATATCCCTACCAAAAGCGGCCTGATGGTCGGCCTGGGCGAAACCCTGGAACAGTTGTTATCCGTGATGCGCGACCTGCGGGATCACGGCGTGGAGATGCTCACCGTCGGCCAGTACTTACAGCCCAGCCCCTACCACCTGCCGGTGGAACAATACTGGAAGCCGGAAGCGTTCAAACAGATCGAACAAGCTGGGTACGAGATGGGCTTTACCCATGTGGCCGCCGGCCCCATGGTGCGCTCCAGCTACCATGCCGACCGCCAAGCGGCCAATCTGCCCATCACGGAATAAAAACCTTGCAAAAATCGGCCAAAACCCCATAAAACCCCCAAAACAGGCCCCCATTTCCCTTCGCCGACAGGGCAAAAAATCGGCCGACAAAATTTTAGGAGGACCCCTGTAAGGAGGCACAGAATGGATCAGATTACCTGTTTTCTCTTTAAAGATTTAGACATCCGCGGTCAGCATGTGCAACTGCAAGAGAGCTGGCAGGCGATGCTCAAAGACCGTCACTATCCACCGGTACTCACCCGCCTGCTTGGCGAGCTGACGGCGGTGACCGTCATGCTGGCCAATGGCCTGAAACATGAGGGCAAGGTGACCCTGCAGATCCAAGGCAGCGGCCCGGTTGCCCTGCTGGTGGTGGAAGCGGATCACGACTTGCATATCCGCGGCATGGCCAAGACGCAAGACGCCCTGGATGCCTCGTTGACGGGCATGGACGCCTTGCTGGGTGACGGTCAGATGCTATTGACCCTATACAACAGCACCTCCGATCGTCATTTCCAGTCCATCGTGCCCCGTCACGGCGACAGCGTAGCGCAAAGCTTTGAGCACTTCTTCAGCCAGTCCGATCAACTGGATACCAAACTGTATCTGGCAGCCGATGCCGCAACCTGCGCGGGGCTGCTGCTGCAAAAGATGCCAGAGGCGGAACAAAAAGATGCGGATGGCTGGGCGCGCATCACCACCCTGGCCGAGACCCTCAAAGAGGAAGAGTTGCTGAAATTGCCAACGGAAACACTGCTGCATCGCCTCTATCATGAAGAGACGCTGGAACTCTATCCACCCCGCACAGTCACTTATCACTGCCCGCAGGATCGGGAACGGGTGCTGGCCGCCATCAAGGCCCTGGGCGAAGCGGAAGTGCGTAAAATCCTGGAGAAGGAAGGGGCGGTGGTCGTCCACAACGAGCTATGCAATTTCCATGTCAAGCTGGAAGCCGCTGATGTGGACGCCCTGTTCCGCGATGCAGATCCCCCCATCCAATAAATCAACCCCGCCCTGCGGGGCACCAGGGACGCTCAGGCCGCCTGGCGCCGAGTGAACACCCAGGTGGTCTCATCGGACAACTCGGGCGCAAAACCATAGCCGTCTCGATCGAAATATTTCAACTCCTCGGCATCCTGCACCTGATGATCAATGGCCCAGCGCGCCATCATGCCCCGCGCCTTTTTGGCGTAAAAGCTGATGATCTTATACTGGCCATTTTTCCAATCCTTGAACACCGGGGTGATGATCTCGCCCTGCACCTGCTTGGGATTCACCGCCTTCCAATATTCATTGGAAGCCAGATTGATCAGCTGTCGGCTGCCGGAGGTTTCCAAGCGCTCATTGACCAGGGCCGTCACCTTATCCCGCCAGTAGGCGTAGAGATCCTTACCCGCAGGGTTTTGCAGGCGGGTGCCCATCTCCAGCCGGTAGGGCAAAATGGCATCCATTGGCCGCAGCAACCCATACAGACCGGAGAGAATATTCAAATGATACTGGGCATACTGTAGGGCGGAGGGCGTCAGCGTCTGTGCCTGCAACCCTTGATACACATCGCCCTTGAACAGAAACAGCGCCGGTTTGGCTTGCCCCTTTGGGTGTGGCACACGCCATGCCTGATACCGCTCAAAGTTCAGCTCAGCCAGCTTTTCGCTCAGTTTCATCAAGCTGGCGATCTCATCCGGCGATTTTTTCTGCATGATTTTCGCCAGGGTATCCGCTTCCTTGAGCAAAGTCGGCGCTGTAGCAGGCAGAGGCGATGCCTGTAATGGCGACTCATCCAGCGCTTTGGCCGGGGAAATCAACATGAGCATAACATTCCTCCAATAACAAAAAAGCGCCCAAAGGCGCTTTTATCCCATAGCCTGCGATCCGTGTCAATCAGCAGTCGCTGTCAGCGTCCGCATTTGGATCATATCCACCCTTCGGTGCGACTTGCTGCGCTTTATCAGCCGCAGGCTGTGCGTTGTTGGCATTCTCATCCCCCCCCTTTGAACAGGCGGCTACACCGGAAAAAAACAAACCCAACAATACAATACGGAATAGCTTAGGCATGACTTCACTCCAATATTTCGGTTTATAAGAATTCGTTAAATTATATCCCATCAAGCAGCAAAGGTATCGGGCGTCACCCCTTTGGCCTCCAGAAAGTGACGGATCTTGACGATCTCATCCTTACTTTCAATGGCATGACCGTGGTGAGGCAGGATAACCACCACCTCTAAACCATCTTCCGCCTTGATCTTGGCATGATGTTTCTTGGTCAAGCTCACCTCAAACCCCAAATACTCAAACAGATGTTCAATATCTTTCCAGTCGATATTGGTCTTGATTGGATGGGCGAAAATCGCTTCCAGGGTCTTTTTATGCTTACGCTCGCTCATGGGGGGTCTCCCTTACAAAATGCGGGCATTATATCAGCAAACGCCGGTAAGGAAAACCAAGAACGATCGGCAAGTTGGTCGGGACAGCAGGACTTGAACCTGCGACCCCCGCCACCCCATGACGGTGCTCTACCAGACTGAGCTATGCCCCGAGAAGGAAAATGAT